>NZ_JAQKGN010000007.1:0-201785 GCF_027956555.1 Agrobacterium sp. ST15.16.055 | reverse complement strand
AATCCCCCAAGGCTCAAAACCCCGGAAACAAACAAGCATTCAGCTCATCTTCTTGATTTTCTTAGAACGAAAGACTTCGTCGCCAGCAGCGCCGCCGCCCTCGTTCAGTGAGCGGACTTATAAGAGAACCTCACCAAACAAGTCAACACACCAAATTCGAAAAAATAAAGAAATGTGATATCTGCATGATTCTAAAAGGAAATTTGAGAATTATCGTATAATTTAACGACTTTTAACGGTTTTCCGTCTTTGACCGTCAAGCTTGATGGGCCTTCCCCTATATAGGGTCTCCATATCGCAATAACAGGAACGAAGGCCTTGCGGATATCAGTCGGAAGACGGGCTGAAGCGGGCGACCAGCGCATGCGCATTTCCGGGATAGGTGAAGCGCACATGGGTAACTGCGCCCGAATTGCTCCAGGTGCGGCGCTCCACGACAAGACACGCCTGCCTGTCCGAAATACCGAGCAGGCGCGCGATCTCCTTCGACGGTGTTTCGGCGCTGATCCGGTGTTCGGCAGTGCTCCAGGGAACATGGCCGAGCAGCCAGGGGCCTGGCGCAATTTCGGTAAAGTCGGTTTCAGCCGCTTCCGGCACGGCCGTCAAATTGATGAGGCGCTGTTCGACACAGAATTCGCGCGCACCGGCAAAATGGATGCAGAGAACGTCGAGCAATGGCGTGCCGACGGAAACGTCGAGCCGCTCACGATCCGTGCTTTCTGCACTGCGCCTTTTGCGCGCCAGAATTTTGAAGCCATAATCGAGGCCAAGGGATTCGACCTCGGCTCCGATATCGTGAATTTGAAGAACGGCGGACTGAATCTGCGGCTGGCGCACGAAACTGCCGGATTTCTTCCGGCGTTCGATCAAACCGGCCTTGACGAGCTGACCCATGACCTTGTTCACGGTCATGCGTGAACAATGATATTGATCGGCTAGGTCGACCTCGAAAGGCAGCCGGTGTCCCGGCGGCCATTCTCCTGAAACGATCCGCCCCTCGATCTCGCTGAGGATACGCTGGTGCAGGGTCTGCCCGGCTGATGCTTTCGTCACGTCCGCAATGCCTTTCCCCGCTGACTTTTTCCTGTTACCGCCGCGCCCATATCAGCTATCGAGAAGTTCAGCCATGACCTTGTTGAAACGGTCGGATATTTCGCGGCGATGGATATGCCGGCCGGCCTGCACGCGCTTTTTGCCGCGCATCCAAACGGAATCGACGGAAACGCCGCCCGCGAATATCCACTGATCGAGAATCTGCGATATCGGAAGATAGGATACGGCGGAAATATCGAGAGCGACGAAATCGGCGCTTTTTCCTTTTTCCAGACCGTTTCGCGACGCCAGAGCCCTGCCGCCGCCCTCGAGCGCCTGCCGGAAGAGTTTTTCTCCCGTGGAGCGGCCGGCATCGGCGATGACATTGCGTACCCGATGCGAGAGACGTTGCGAATATTCGAGCGTTCGCAATTCTTCCGGCACGGAAATCAGAATGTTGGAATCGGATCCGACGCCATAATGGCCGCCCTCAGCAAGAAACGCCGGAGCCGGGAAGATGCCGTCGCCGAGATTGGCTTCGGTGATCGGGCAAAGGCCGGCAACGGCGCCGCTTTTTGCCATGCCGCGCGTTTCGGTTTCCGCCATATGTGTCGCATGGATGAGGCACCAGCGGCCATCGACCGGCGCGTTCTCAAGCAGCCATTCCACAGGTCTCGCGCCGGAAAAGGCAAGCGAATCTTCCACTTCTTTCGTCTGTTCCGCCACATGAATATGGATCGGCCCGCCTTTTGCCAGCGGCTCGATGGCTGACAGCTCTTCCGCGGTGACCGCACGCAGACTGTGCGGCGCTATGCCGAGGGTGGCGCCCGGCAGCCCGTCCACCACGGCCTGCGCGCCCTGCATCAGCTTTCCGTAACTGTCGAGCGAATGGATGAAGCGCTTCTGCCCGTCGATCGGCGCCTGGCCGCCGAAACCGGAATGAGCATAAAAGACCGGCAGTAATGTGAGGCCGATACCCGTCTGCGAGGCGGCTGCGCCGATACGCTCGGCCATTTCGGCGATATTGCCATAATGCGAGCCATCCCTGTCATTATGCAGATAGTGAAATTCGCCGACCCGTCCAAAACCGGCCTCGAGCATTTCCATATAAAGCTGGGCGGCAACCGCTTCGACATGGTCGGGCGTCATGGAGAGCGCGAACTTATACATGACGGTGCGCCAGCTCCAGAAACTGTCTTCGCCCGGGCCGCGGATTTCGGCAAGCCCCGCCATGGCCCGCTGAAAGGCATGGCTGTGGAGATTGGGCATGGCTGGAACGATGAGGGCATGCCGCTCATCCTGCGATTGCGGGGAAACACCGGTTTCGACGGATGAAATACTGCCCTCGTCGCAGACGATGCGGACATCCTTCGCCCATCCGCCCGCCAGAAGCGCTGCGCCCGCGTGAATTGCCTTCATGCCACCCTCTCCTTTGGTTTTATCCGGCAAGGCCATTTCAAACACGAAATTGCAGCTTGCCAAGCCGATTATTATGTATATACATTTAACTCACAAAGGAAAGGCGAAAAGCAAATGCCAGGCAACGAATCTGCAAACGGAACGGCGACGGGGAACGCCACGGCTTTGTGGCGCAACGCCCGGCTGGCAACCTTCAATCCCGCCATGGAAAGCATCGGCGCCATCGAAAATGCCGCCATTGCCGTGCGTAACGGCCGCATCGCCTTTGCCGGCCCGGAAAGCGATCTGCCTGCCGATCTCTCGAGGGCCGATGAGACGACCGATTGCGCCGGCCGCTGGATCACCCCAGCCTTGATCGACTGCCACACCCATCTTGTTTTCGGCGGCAACCGCGCCATGGAATTCGAGATGCGGCTGAATGGGGCGACCTATGAAGAGATCGCCAAAGCGGGCGGCGGCATTGTCTCTTCGGTGCGCGACACGCGCGCGCTTTCGGAAGATGTTTTGGTGGCGCAGGCTTTGCCGCGTCTCGACACGCTTCTTTCCGAAGGCGTTTCCACGGTCGAAATCAAATCCGGTTACGGTCTTGATATTGAAACCGAGCTGAAGATGCTGCGCGTCGCCCGCAGGCTCGAGACATTGCGGCCGGTGCGTATCGTCACCAGCTATCTCGCCGCGCATGCCACACCTGCAGACTATAAGGGGCGCAACGCCGATTATATTGGCGATGTCGTCCTACCGGGGCTGGAAAAAGCCCATGCGGAAGGCTTGGCGGATGCGGTTGACGGTTTTTGCGAAGGCATCGCCTTTTCCGTCGAGGAGATCGACCGGGTTTTCAAGACTGCGAAACAGTGCGGCCTTCCGGTCAAGCTGCATGCCGAGCAGCTTTCCAATCTTGGCGGCTCCGCGCTCGCGGCATCCCATAACGCCCTTTCGGCCGATCACCTCGAATATCTTGATGAGGCCGGTGCGAAGGCGCTGGCGAAAGCAGGAACCGTGGCAGTGCTTCTTCCCGGCGCTTTCTACGCGCTCAGGGAAAAACAATTGCCGCCAGTGCAGGCCCTGCGCGACGCCGGGGCCGACATGGCGCTGGCAACGGACTGCAACCCCGGCACTTCGCCGCTCACCTCCCTGCTGCTGACCATGAATATGGGCGCAACGCTTTTCCGCATGACCGTTGAAGAGTGCCTGACGGCGACGACACGCAACGCGGCAAAGGCGCTCGGCCTGCTTGCCGAAACCGGCACGCTGGAGGCTGGAAAATCCGCTGATTTTACCATCTGGGACATCGAGCGCCCCGCCGAGCTCGTCTACCGCATCGGCTTCAACCCGCTCCATGCCCGTATTTTCAAGGGACAGAAGGTTTCCTCATGACCATGAAGACCATCACGCTTCACCCCGGCAATGTGACCTTAGCCGATCTCGCCGAGATATACTGGGAGAACGGCAGCGCCAAACTCGACCGGAGCTTCGATAAAGGCATTGAAAAGGCGGCAGCCCGCATCGCTGAGATCGCTGCCGGCAATGCGCCGGTCTATGGTATCAATACCGGTTTCGGCAAACTCGCTTCCATAAAGATCGATGCGGCGGATGTGGCGACGCTGCAGCGCAATCTCATCCTGTCGCATTGCTGCGGGGTGGGCGCACCGCTTCCTGAAAATATCGTGCGGCTGATCATGGCGCTGAAGCTGGTGTCGCTCGGCCGCGGCGCGTCCGGCGTGCGGCTGGAACTGGTGCGGCTGATCGAAGCCATGCTGGAGAAGGGCGTCATCCCCGTCATTCCCGAAAAGGGTTCGGTTGGGGCTTCCGGCGATCTTGCGCCGCTCGCCCATATGGCGGCTGTGATGATGGGCGAAGGCGAGGCCTTTTATGAGGGCACACTTCTTCCCGCCGGCACGGCGCTGGCAAAGGCCGGACTGACCCCGGTGGTGCTTGCCGCCAAGGAAGGGCTGGCGCTGATCAACGGCACACAGACCTCAACGGCGCTGGCGCTTGCCGGCCTTTTCCGCGCCCATCGTGCGGCGCAGGCTGCGCTGATTACCGGTGCGCTTTCCACGGATGCCGCCATGGGGTCTTCCGCGCCTTTCCATCCCGATATTCACAGCCTGCGCGGCCATAAGGGCCAGATCGACGCAGGAGCGGCGCTTCGTAATCTGCTGGAGGGTTCGGAAATCCGCGTCAGCCATATCGAGGGCGATGAGCGGGTGCAGGATCCCTACTGCATTCGCTGCCAGCCGCAGGTGGATGGCGCCTGCCTCGATCTTCTGCGGCAGGTGGCCCGCACGCTGGAAATCGAAGCCAACGCCGTGACCGACAATCCGCTGGTGCTATCAGACAATTCCGTCGTCTCCGGCGGCAATTTCCACGCCGAACCGGTGGCCTTTGCCGCCGACCAGACGGCGCTCGCCATCTGCGAGATCGGTGCAATCGCCCAGCGCCGCGTGGCGCTGCTGGTCGATCCGGCGCTTTCTTATGGCTTGCCGGCCTTTCTTTCCAAAAAGCCGGGCCTGAATTCCGGCCTGATGATCGCCGAAGTCACCTCCGCCGCGCTGATGAGCGAGAACAAGCAGATGGCGCATCCGGCCTCGGTGGACTCCACACCGACTTCAGCCAATCAGGAAGACCATGTATCCATGGCCTGCCATGGTGCGCGTCGTCTGTTGCCGATGACAGACAATCTTTTTGCCATTCTCGGTATCGAAGCGCTTTCATCCGTGCAGGGTGTGGAGCTGCGCGGGCCGCTGAAGACGAGCCCCGAACTGCAAAAAGCGATTGCGGCATTGCGCGCGACGGTCCCTTCGCTGGAGGAAGACCGTTATATGGCGCCGGACCTGAAGGCTGCGGCGGAATTGATTGCCTCCGGCGCGCTGGTCGCGGCAATTTCGGACGGCATTCTGCCGAAGCTGGAGGTTTGAGATGCGTGCCCTCGACGTCAAGGAAGGTTCATCGCCGATCATTCTCGGCCTGCCCCACACCGGCACGGATGTGCCGGCGGATATATGGCAACGTCTGAACGACAACGGCAAGATTCTCGCCGATACGGACTGGCATATCCATGAGCTCTATGCCGGCCTTCTCGAGAATGCGACAACCGTAAGGGCGACCTTCCACCGCTATGTGATCGACGCCAACCGCGACCCGGCCGGGATGAGCCTTTATCCGGGCCAGAACACAACCGCGCTTGTTCCGCAGACCGATTTCGACGGCGAGTCGATCTGGAATGAAGGACAGGAACCCACCGAGGACGACATTGCCTACCGTCTGGAAAATTTCCACGCGCCCTATCACGCGGCCCTCGCCACGGAAATCGAGCGGGTGAAATCCATCCACGGCATCGCCATTCTCTATGATTGCCATTCGATCCGTTCGCATATCCCCTTCCTGTTCGAGGGCAAGCTGCCGGACTTCAACATCGGCACGGATATGGGCAAGACCTGCGATCCGGCCATCGAAAAGATCGCCGTCGAGGTGACCGCCGCGGCGCAGGGTTACGACAGCATTCTGAACGGCCGTTTCAAGGGCGGCTGGACGACGCGCCATTACGGAAAACCGCAAAGCGACGTGCATGCCATTCAGATGGAACTGGCGCAGTCCACCCATCTTCAAACCGAGCACCCGCCTTTTGCCTACGACACGGGTAAAGCCGAACGGCTTCGCGCCCATCTCAAGACCATTCTCACGCGCATGGAAAAATTTGCGCTCGATACGAAACGATAAGGGGAAAACACATGAACAATCCACGCCACAATATCCGCGATGTCCGCTCGCCGCAGGGCACTGACCTCAATGCCAAAAGCTGGATGACAGAAGCGCCGCTACGCATGCTGATGAACAATCTCGATCCCGACGTGGCCGAGCGCCCGCATGAGCTGGTGGTTTATGGCGGCATCGGCCGCGCCGCCCGCACCTGGGACGATTTCGACCGCATCGTCGCAACGTTGAAGGATCTGAACGAGGATGAAACCCTCGTCGTGCAGTCCGGCAAGCCAGTCGGCGTGTTCCGCACCCACAAGGATGCGCCGCGCGTCCTCATCGCCAATTCCAACCTGGTGCCGCATTGGGCGAACTGGGATCATTTCAACGAGCTGGATAAGAAGGGCCTTGCGATGTACGGCCAGATGACGGCCGGTTCGTGGATCTACATCGGCACGCAGGGCATCGTGCAGGGCACCTATGAAACCTTTGTCGAGGCTGGCCGCCAGCATTACGACGGCAACCTGAACGGCAAGTGGATTCTCACCGGCGGTCTCGGCGGCATGGGTGGCGCGCAGCCGCTCGCCGCCGTCATGGCCGGCGCCTGCTGCCTCGCGGTCGAATGCGACGAGACCCGCGTCGATTTCCGCCTGCGTACCCGTTACGTCGATGCGAAGGCGCATACGCTCGATGAGGCGCTGGCGCTGATCGACCAATGGACAAAGGCGGGTGAGGCAAAATCCGTCGGCCTGATCGGCAATGCCGCGGAAATCTTCCCGGAACTTGTCCGCCGCGGCGTCCGCCCCGATATCGTCACCGACCAGACCTCGGCGCACGATCCCATCCATGGCTATCTTCCCGCCGGCTGGACCGTTGCCGAATGGCGCGCCAAGCAGGAAAGCGACCCGAAAGCCGTTGCCGCTGCCGCACGCGCCTCCATGAAGGTGCATGTGCAGGCCATGGTCGATTTCTGGAACGCCGGCGTTCCGACGCTCGACTACGGCAACAATATCCGCCAGGTCGCCAAGGATGAGGGGCTGGAAAACGCCTTCGCTTTCCCCGGTTTCGTTCCGGCCTATATTCGCCCGCTTTTTTGCCGTGGAATCGGCCCGTTCCGCTGGGCGGCGCTTTCCGGCGATCCGGAAGATATCTACAAGACCGACGCCAAGGTGAAGGAGCTGCTGCCTGATAACAAGCACCTGCACAACTGGCTGGACATGGCGCGTGAGCGCATCGCATTCCAGGGCCTGCCGGCGCGCATCTGCTGGGTCGGCCTTGGTGACCGTCACCGTCTCGGCCTCGCCTTCAACGAAATGGTCAAGAACGGCGAGTTGAAGGCGCCAATCGTCATCGGTCGCGACCACCTGGATTCCGGCTCCGTCGCCTCGCCCAACCGCGAGACCGAAGCCATGAAGGATGGCTCGGATGCCGTTTCTGACTGGCCGCTCCTCAACGCGCTCCTCAACACCGCATCCGGGGCGACATGGGTTTCGCTGCATCACGGCGGCGGCGTCGGCATGGGCTTCTCGCAGCATTCGGGCATGGTCATCTGCGCCGATGGCACCGACGATGCCGCGCGCCGGCTGGAGCGCGTGCTCTGGAACGATCCGGCAACCGGCGTCATGCGTCATGCCGACGCCGGTTACGACATCGCCGTCGAATGCGCCAAGGAGCAGGGACTGCGCCTGCCCGGCATTCTCGGCAATTGATTGTTGTGCCGCGCGGTCCATCGCCGCGCGGCCTCCCCTTCCGCCAACCAAGCCGGGCGGGTAATATCCAACCCGCTCATCCGTCTGAAACTTTCGAGTCGATTTTCTCGTTGTTACTGTCGCTCAGGCATAACGGTTCATTTTTCGCGCCGACGATAACGCGGCGAGCTTTGATGGAGTGCGGACGACAGCATGGCACCACGGCGTATCTCATTCGGCCTTTCCCTTTTGATTGGTGCAATTTTTCCCGCTTTTTCTTTCGCCGCCGCTCCAGCCTCCGAAGCCCAAAAGGCTGCTCCGGTGAGAATCGATGTCGGCGGATACAAACTCAACAGCCTGTTGATTGAACCGCAGAAACAGGCAGACCTGCCGCCGATCGTTTTCCTGCACGGCGCAAGCGCAAGTCTTTATGATCCGCTGTTTTCCTTTGCGGATAAACTCGCTGGCCGCGCAAGACTGCTGTTCATAGACAGGCCGGGCCATGGTGGCTCCGACATTGGCGGCAAGGAGAATATCCTGCCGGATGGGCAGGCCGATGCCGTGGCTCAGTTGATGAGAAAGCGCGGCATCCACAAGGCCATCATCGTCGGCCACTCCTTTGGCGGCGCCATCACCGCGGCATTCGCGCTTCGTCACCCCGAGATGGTGTCGGGCCTGGTGTTTCTTTCTCCCGCGGTTTATCCTTGGCCTGGCGGCATTGCCTGGTATTACACAGCGGCAAGCGCCCCGGTAACCGGCCCGCTTTTTTCCACCTTCGTCGCGCCGCCCGCGGGTCTCCTCGCACTCGATCAGGCGACGCGTGGTGTTTTTGCGCCCAATAATCGTCCCCGTGAATATGTGGAAGCGACACGCGCATGGGCCGCATTGAGACCGCAGGCTTTTCGCCATAACGCGCAGGAAGTTGCCGCGCTGAATGCATGGGCGCGGAGCGCCTCGCCAAGTTACTCCGAAATCAAGGCGCCGACCATCATCATAACCGGCGACACGGACAATGTTGTTTCACCGGAAATTCATTCTCGCCAGCTTGCACGCACTATCGACGGATCGACATTGATCGTTGTGAAAAATCTCGGGCACAAGTCTGACTATGTCGCGCGTGATCTTGTCGTCGAGGCGATAGAGAAACTCGCCGGGAAAAAAGCTGATCTCCACGCGGCGCAAAAACAGCTTGAACGGCGTATAGCCAGCGACGGCAAATAGCGCCACCCTATCCAGCCGAATACACAGGGAATGCAAAAGATGAGATACCTACCAAAGGGCACCTACACATCCATGCCCTGGAAAAACGGCGGCGGCGTAACGACCGAGATCATCGTTCATCCCGCAAACGCCTCGATGGCGGATTTCGACTGGCGCATCAGCATGGCGGATGTTGCGCAAGATGGGCCCTTTTCCATATTTGACGGGATTGACCGCACCCTCTGCATCCTTGAGGGGAACGGCATGAGCCTCAGTATTGACGCATGCGAGCCCGTTTCGTTGACGATGGAAAGCGATCCCTTGCCCTTCGCTGCCGATGTTTCCGTATACGCCGTTCTGGGGAATGGTCCCATTGTCGATCTCAATGTCATGTCCCGTCGCAAACACTATGCGCACCGCGTCGAGAGACATCGCGGCGCGCTCACCGTTCACTCAACGGTGTCAACGGCGACGGTAATTTTTGCCGCTGATCCCGTCAGCGTCTCATCAGGCGGCAGAAACGTGAATTTGCAGCGACGCGACAGCCTCCTTCTGGAGCCAGGCACCGGATTCGCCATAGAGGGCGTTGAAAAGGATGCTCGTTTCTTCGTTGTGTCGTTTGATCAGGTGTGAAGCTGCCTCACCTCAATCCAGCCCCAGCGGATCGGCCACCCGCGGCCAAAGCTCAAGGCTCGCCTTCCGATAGGGCGTTCTTGCCGGATCGGTCGGATAGGATGTCGGGGCAGCAATATAAACGATCTCGGATGCGACCGGCGCAAACCCCGCATGGAAATGGTTGGTGGACTTGACCAGCAATACGTCTTTTTTTGCAAAATCGATGCCGAGATTGGAAAAGATATCCGGCTCATAAGTTTGTGTGCGGCTGGTAATGAGGATGATATCGATCTGCGTACCGAGCGGCCGGACGACAGCGGCACGGCCGAGCGTGACGCGGCTGTTGCGGAAACTCTGCCAGCCAGCCTCGGCCGTGCGCATTACTTTGATGCGGAAATCGAGCGGCTCGCCGCCTTCAGGGCTGGATTTGCCGCCGATGCGCAGATCGATCTCGGCCCCCTCGCCCGCCGCGTGACAGAAAGACACCGCAATCGGGTCCCAGATCGTCGCGACAGCGATTTTGTCCATGCCGCGCTCCACCATGCGCCGCAGAATATGGGTGGCGTCGCCGGCGACACCGCCGCCCGGATTGTCCCAGATATCCGATACGACGACCGGCCTGTCCGGATTATTGCTGCGAATGGCAAGAACCTGGTCGAGACCGGATTCCGTATCCAGCATCGGCATGGCGGTCGACTTGCGCATGGCATAAAGCTCATGGCCGAGCTTTTGGGCCAGCACATCGCCCTTTGCCCTGTCATTATCCGTCACGACAACGATGCGCGTTCCCATATCCGGCACGTCACCCGCCATGAAGCCGTGAATAACGGAAATCGACAGGATGCCATCCTTGCCTTCCAACGCCTTCAGCCGGTCGACGTAAGAGCGCATCGGTTCACGGCTGGTGGGATAAATGGTGATCATACGGCAATCGAAAGTGGAGATGACCGGCTTTATCTCCCCCCGAAGCGTGCGCAGCGCCATTTCCACCACATGCTCGCCGCGCTCTTCGAAATCCGTATGCGGAAACTCCAGAAACGTCGCCATAATATCGAGATTTTTGACCCGAAGCGCCGTCAGATGGCTGTGCGGATCGAATTCCGCCGCGATAAGTACATCCGGTCCGACTAATGCGCGGACCCGGGACAGGAAGTCCCCTTCCGGATCGTCATAACCCTGCGCCACCATGGCGCCGTGCAGACCGAGCACCACCGCATCGACCGGCAAGGCGGCGGTGAGTTCGGCGAGAATTGTATCCCGCAGCGTTTCATAGGTCTGGCGCTGGATAAGGCCGGCCGGTTCGGCCCAACAGGAGGTTCCCTCTATTACCGTGAACCCTTCCACCCTGCCGCGACGGCGCAAGATCGGCACTGGCGACGAGCAAAGCGTCGGCGTTTCTGGATGCTCGCCCGGCCCGGCATAAAAAGCCGCGCGAAAAGCATCCATATCCGTCGGGACAGGTGAAAACGTGTTGGTTTCGGTGGCGAGTGACGCCGTGAAGATGCGCATGTCTCTAGGTTCTCGTTACCGCAATCTGCCCATTGGCAGCTTTACCTCAGAATTTAATTAGCCGGGTAATTTACCAGACCGTGCCGCGCGCCGCGACCTGCTCAACCCGCGTCACGACGCCGTTTCGATGGAAGACCATCCTGTCGAAAAGATTGCTGACGACGCAGGTGTGGTTCGGGACAACCTTGACCATGTCGCCGACTTCAGGCCGGCCCGAGGCGCAGCCGGATAGATCGACAACCGCGTGTTCTTCCGAAAGCGAGGTAATTTTCGCACCTTCGTAGCTTTCAAGCAGCCCGTAATCGCTAAAACCCAGGAGATCCGAAGTCAGGGCCTTGGAACCGCAATCCAGCACGGCACGATCGGCTGTCGGTCGCGATACGACGGTGGCGAGAATATGCATGGCGAGATCGCCCGCCGTGCAATGTCCGGCGCGCAGCATGGCGCGATCATTATAGACATAGGTGCCGGCCCGGTGTTCGGTGGCGGAAGGAACCAGATGGGCGGCGTAAAAATCGGGAGAACCACCGCTGGACCGCACCGGACAACCCATGCCCTTTTCCGCCAGCAATGCCATCGTCTCGCGAAGAAAGTTTTCCACCGTCACGGCTCCGCCCGGTGCGGGATAGGTCAAAATGCCCCTGAATGTGAGGCCCGGTGCCGCGACGATTTGTTCCGCAAGCGCCAATGCCGCTTCCGGGGTCTGCACACCGCAGCGCTTGCCGCCCGTATCGCATTCGACCAGAACGGCGAGCGGTCTTTCCGGATCAAATGTAGCCGCAAGACCGGCAATCGTCACGGCGCTGTCGGCCACGACACTCAGCCTACCGATGCGCGCATTCAACACCTTCAGCCGCGAAAGCTTTGCTGCACCGAGAATATTATAGGTGATCAGAATGTCATCAAAACCGGCATCCGCAAAAACCTCCGCCTCACTGACTTTCTGGCAATTAATGCCGATGGCGCCGGCCTGAAGCTGTTGTTTGGCGACAGCGGGTATCTTGTGCGTCTTGATATGCGGCCGAAAGGCCTTGCCGTGATCATCCAGATAAGATTGCGCCCTGAGGATATTGGCGGCGAGCCTGTCCTCGTCGATGACAGGCATCGGCGTCGAAATCGCATTGAGGGGTGTGCCCGCATCAGGCCAGGGATAGGTCATCATCTACTCTCAAACATCGGCAAATTGGGCTTCATGCCAGCGGCTTATAGGCGATAACGTCCATTTCCACCTTGGCATCGACCATCAGCGGCGATTGCACAGTAGAGCGTGCCGGCGGATGATCGATGAAATATTTCTGGAAGACAGCGTTGAAGCTCGAGAAATCCCGGGCATCGTCCAGCCAGACATTGACCTTGACCACATCGGCCAGCGAACAATCGGCAAGCGCCAGAACATCCTTGATATTCGCAACCACCTGCTCGGTCTGTGCCACGATCCCGCCATTCACCACTTCGCCATCGACGGTTGGCACCTGCCCGGAAACATAAACGAAATCGCCGGCCCGGACGGCCTTGGCAAATGGCCGCCGCTGTCCGCCAGCTTGATTATCCGCCGTCTCATATCGTATCAGTTTCGTCTTTTGCATGAGTCCTCGCAAATAATTTTCATAATTCCAGAAATTTTTACGACACGTAGCCGATTTTATGATGCATTTCCATAATTAATGTAAATAATTTAACAATCGCGCACATTGCGCGCGAAATCCGCTGCCGTGCTTACCGCCGATACGTTATAGGGCAATGTATCGCTGATGGTCGATATATGGCGTGATTCATGGGGAATTGCATCATGTGCCCCCGTGGGCATTCGCACTGCGTTCCACTCGTAAAATTCGACATCCATGGAATTTCCAGCACATTATTCAGAAAGCAAGTTTGCCGCGGCTAACCTCTTAGGAGAGGTACTAGACACGTCTCGCTTCGGCTGGCCCCTCAACGAGCTCACCCCCTTGCGGAAAGCCGATCGTTCGGTGTCACTCTGTCCGTGATCTCTTGCGCGATCCTCTGCGCCTGAACACGAATATCCGGAACGGCAGTAATCTCCCAGAAGCGGCCCGGCGTCAGCGCACCGGTGGCGAAAAGACCGGGCCAGCTTCGTCCGTCCGGCCGCAGCAAACGAGACGGGCCATCAACTTCCACTCCAAGCCCCAAGGGATCGAGCAAAACAACACCGTCGCCGCGCATCGCTTCAAGAAGCCGCGAACGGCCAATGCCGGCCCGCTCCATTCCGGTACAATTGACGACCCAATCGACCTGCAGCTCCTTCAATATCTGCGTATGCCTGCGGCGGTAACGCACGGCGATCCCCTCCTCCGTTTCTTCTATGGAGCGAAGCTAACCCGCATGAAGTTCAACAACGCCATCTGAAAGCAACGTCACGAAAGCGGCAGACACTTCAGGTGAAATACGGTGCCGGTGGATATTCCACCACGGCAAGGCATGCCGAAGGAACCGGCTGCGCTCCGCCGGTGTAAGACGTTGCCAAAGTGATTGAGTTTGCGGCCGCAAGCCATCCATGACGGTACGCCACGGCGCCCCATCGCGCACCTGATTTCGCAGAGAGTGCAGCAACCCGCTGATCTCCATCGAGCCTTCAGGTAAATTCGGCTCCGCGGGCGGTGACGGCGGGCTGACATGCGGATGCGAAACCAGGCCACGACCCTTGATGTCCTTTTCCCCTCAGAGTCAAAACCTGATCGATCATCGTCAGGCCCGACCCCAGGATGCAGATACGATCCCCGGCTTTGATTTTGGACAACCATCCCGACTGCCAGCAGTGGCCTATGACACGTTGGGGCGCCTCTTCTTCCCTTGCGACAGTTTGCACCGGCAAACTCGCAGCGCCGACACCGAGACACAGAACGACATTCAGCGCGCGCAGCTGCTCACCATTGTCAAGTGTAAACGAGAATCCGCCCGTGCCATCCGGCCGACAGGCCGAAGCCTTGGCCCGAACGAAGTCCACCCGGGCTCGTTGCTCCCTATTTCTAAGCAAGCCAGCCAGCCTGTCACGAAGATAAAGACCATAGTCACCGCGTGAGGCGAACAGCAGGGGATTGTCAGCGATCCCGTTTTCCGCCAACCAATCGACAAAGTCATCAGCCCTGTCAGGGAAGGCACTCATTCGCCCGGCCGGTACATTCAGACGATGAAAGGGCAGTTCGGCGCGATAGGCGGTGCCGCGCCCGAAACCCGACCCGACGAGAGCGGCATCATAGGACATTCACTCCTCCAACCGGCGACAGCTTGAACAGTCAGACGACGGGTGTCGAACCCAACGATACTCTGGTCAACGAGTAGAGATTAACAGATGCGAATGCCTACCCTTCACTTTCTGGCGCCGCGATCATCAGAGACGTGGAAGGTCAGACTTAAGAAGTTAGCCGCGGCAAACTTCCGAACTGGGCGTAGATTTCGCATGCCAAAGACGTGATCAACGCCCGTCAATATGACCTCCAGGAAGAAGTTAGCCGCGGCTAACCGTCAAACCGTCACAAAAACCAAATGTGATTCTTCCACAATGCTTTAGCGGCACTTTCCAACCTGAGAAAAAAGCCTATTGCGCCGAAAAGAGAATCGGCGCTTATATCTCAGTTGCGGAAAAAACCGCCTTTTTCGAAAAAAACCGCTACTGCAATTTCGAGCGAAAGAAGACCGATGACACAGAGTGCCGATTTAAGACGTGCCGCAGGAGCACCCGACCTGACGAGTCTTATACAACAGCATTCGGCTGCGTTGTCAGCCCAATTGCAGGCTCATAATGCAAATACATTTTCACCGCACACCGAAAAGAGCATGCGCCATTTTTCGCCGGCAGAAACCGCACGGTTGATTGGCATCGGCGAGGCCTATCTTCGCCAGATCGCCGCCGAGCGTCCGGAGCTGGATGCGGCGCAGGCTTCCGGTCGTCGATCCTATTCCGTCGAGGACATGGACGAGATCAGAAAATTTCTCGATCAGGGCGCGCGTGGCTCGCGGCGTTATCTGCCGCATCGCCGTGACGGCGAAGAATTGCAGGTCATCGCTGTCATGAACTTCAAGGGCGGCTCGGGAAAAACAACGACATCGGCGCATCTGGCGCAATATCTCGCGCTGCGTGGTTACCGGGTGCTTGCCATCGATCTTGATCCGCAGGCCAGTCTTTCCGCCCTCTTCGGTCATCAGCCGGAGATCGATGTCGGTCCGAATGAAACGCTTTATGGCGCGATCCGTTACGACGATGAACGTCGGCCGATCGCTGAGATCGTTCGTGGCACCTATATTCCCAATCTCCACATCGTACCCGGCAATCTGGAGCTTATGGAATTCGAACACGACACGCCCCGCGCTTTGATGCGTCGCGCACCTGGCGATACGTTGTTCTTTGCCCGCATTGGCCAGGCGATAGCCCAGGCACAGAATTTCTATGACGTCGTGGTCATCGATTGCCCGCCGCAGCTTGGTTACCTCACGCTTTCAGCGCTGACGGCCGCCACTTCGGTTCTCGTCACTGTTCATCCGCAAATGCTTGATGTCATGTCGATGAACCAGTTCCTTGCCATGACCGGCGATCTCCTGGCGGAAATCGGCCGGGCAGGGGCGCGGTCCGACTATAACTGGATGCGTTACCTCATCACCCGTTTTGAACCGAGCGATGGACCGCAGAACCAGATGGTCGCGTTCCTGCGTTCTATTTTCGGTGAAAATGTCCTCATCCACCCGATGCTGAAGAGCACGGCCGTCTCGGATGCCGGACTGACCAACCAGACACTTTTCGAAGTGGAAAGAACCCAGTTCACCCGGTCCACCTATGACCGTGCGCTGGAAGCCATGAACAACGTAAACGCTGAAATCGAAGGACTGATTAAAAAAGCGTGGGGTAGGGCAGCATGAGCAGAAAACAAATATTCGCCAATCTCGGTACGCCGGGAGCCGAAAGCAACGAGACTGCCGCCGAGCGGTCGCGTCCGCGTATCCGGCCTATTCTCGGTTCTCCGGAACTCGTGACGGATGTTCTGAATTCCCCGGTCGGCATGATTGGCCAGTCGCTCAACGAAGTATCCGAACGCGCCAAGCGCGCAGAAGAGATCGAAAAGCAGCTCGCTGAAGGTCTTACGATCGTTTCGCTCAGCCCTGCCGATATCGATCCCTCTTTCATACCGGATCGCATGCCGGCCTCTGAAGAGGCGGATGCAGGCCTGGTGGAGGCCATTCGTGAACAGGGCCAGCAGGTTCCCATTCTGGTGCGCCCGCATCCCGAATTCCCCGGCCGTTATCAGGTCGCCTTCGGTCATCGTCGCCTGCGCGCCGTCTCCAGCCTCGGTATTCCCGTCAAGGCGGTCGTTCGCGATCTTAGTGACGAGCAGCTCGTCGTTGCCCAGGGACAGGAAAACAACGAGCGCCGTGACCTCACCTATATCGAAAAGGCGCGTTTTGCCCAGAAACTGCAGATGCGGTTTCCCCGCGATACGATCATGGCCGCCATGTCGCTGCACAAGGGCGATCTTTCCAACATGCTGTCCGTTGTCGGCCGCATTCCCGAGGATCTCGTCGACCTGATTGGCCCGGCCCCGACTATCGGCCGTCGTAACTGGATGGATCTTGCCGATCAGCTTTCCTCCTCGCAAGTCAAGGAAGCAGCCCGCGCATACGTCAAGGACCCACTGGTTGCCGCCCTGCCATCGGAAGAACGTTTCAAGTCGCTTCTGGATTTTCTGAAACCCAAGGCGCAACCCAAAAGGACCGGGGTCTGGTCATCGCAGACCGGCGGCCGGCTGGCGAAGGTAGTCGAAAGCGACCGCAAGCTGGATATCTCTATCGACAAGAACGAAGCCCCGGAATTTGCCGAGTTCGTTCTGGAACATCTTCAGACGCTGTTTGCCGAATACCGGTCCAAGCAGTGATTTTTAACTCGAACGACTAACAGGAGACGCATCACAAAAGAAAAAAGCCCCCGAACGTTGCCGCGCGGAAGCCTTTCTTTGATTTAAGCACCCGAAGAATCTCATTTCCGCGAATCATAGTCAAGAGTCTTGGCATCGAATTTTTCGGTGAGCGATTTTCTTTTGCCTTGTGAAAGGTGAAAGACATGGACAGCACATGTGTAACGACGCCCTTTGGGCGGCGAGCGATGTCGTTTGGCGTCCTCGCAACCCAGTTCGCCGCGCAGAAAAACAAGAAAATCGAAGCGGTCGACAAATGGAAACTCTATCGTTCGGTCTGTGAAGCCAGGCCATTGCTCGGCGTGACTGATCGATCGCTTGCGGTCCTGAACGCGCTTTTGAGCTTTTATCCGAAAAACGAGCTTTCCAGCGAAGCCGGATTGGTCGTCTTCCCGTCGAATACGCAATTATCACTCAGGGCCCATGGCATGGCCGAGCAGACATTGCGCCGGCATCTCTCGGCTCTTGTCGAGGCCGGGCTTATCATTCGCAAGGACAGCCCGAACGGAAAACGATACGCCCGCAAGCACAGGGGAGGGGAAATCAGCGAGGCTTACGGTTTTTCGCTGGCGCCGCTTCTTGCCCGCAAAGCGGAAATCGAGGAGCTGGCCGAACGCATCGTCAGCGAGCGGCTCGATCTTCAGCGGCTTCGTGAAAACATCAGCCTTTGCCGCCGCGATATCCAGAAACTCTGCGAAATGATTGCCGCAAGCGGTAAACTCGAAACCTCCGAAGGATTTCAGACCCGCTACAACGCCATTGCCCGCTCTCTCGGCCGCAACTCCAAGCCCGCGGAACTTCGGGAAATCGCCGGATTTTTGGCCTCTTTACGCGCGGAAGTGACCAACTATCTGGAAAATATTGAAAAACCGGAAAAAATGGGCGGCAATGACTGCCAAAATGAGCGCCTCATAAAGAATTCAGAATCCGAATCTATATCTGAACGGCAAGATTTGCGCGAACCGGCAACCGTTGCACCTGCCCGCACGGCAAGCAACCAGCCGGCATATGCGGCACCAGTCAGTGCCAAAGCGTTGCCGCAGTCAGCAGAACCTGTTCTTCATAAGCAATTTTTTGTTCCTGATATTGTTTTGGTTTTGAAGGCTTGCCCGGATATCTCGCTCTATGCCCCAGGCGGCGCAGTTACCGGATGGCGCGATCTCGAAGTGGCGACTTCGGTCATCAAAACCATGTTCAACATCAGCCAGTCGGCGTATCAGGATGCGCTTGCCACGTTCGGTCGACAGGGAACGGCAGCCATTCTCGCCTGCCTTTTGCAGAAAGCGGACCAGATAAGCTCGCTTGGCGGATATCTGCGTAATCTCACCCGCAAGGCGCAGGAAGGCGGCTTCGATGTAAAGACCATGCTTCTGGCGCAGTTGCGAGGGCGTAAGGACACCATGGAGGCGAACATGCTTTTGTGAGCTAACACGGGCCTCGGGAAATGGTCATCGCTTGCGAAAAAAGCAGACGGAAGATACATTAACGCCGTTCCCGCAGGTAGAAAGAGATTCGCACGAGGCTGCTGTAACGATCAATGCAGCTGGTGGATTTCTATGGTTAATGCAAGGTAATGAAAACTAAGTTCCATTTAGCTTTCGTTTGCGTTTTTCCGTGATTGGTTTCAATCCCTTGAGTCGAGGGCGTTTTTCGTCGAAATTGCGACGAGAAGAGCGGAAAAGTGCAATCTGTATGCGCGGAGCATATGGCGAACAGGCGAGTGGCACTGCATATAGCAGGGCATGGTCCATCTGACGTAGATGGTCTGTCAACAGACAAAGACACGTCCCCGAGACAGTGAAGTTGAACTTTCTGCAAGGTCCTGCGTTTGCGCTTCATTGCTTGAACGGATGGCTGATCTGATGAATTTTCCGGACGACATGGAACTGGCTGTCGCTCTTTATATGGCGGACAACGCCTTGCCGCGGGAAAGGGCTATCGAAAAGCTCCTACGGGCGGAGTTCGAAAACACCGGCCATCTGCCCGGCGACGAAGCGCGGCCGCCGGAGATCGTCGGTGGGCAACCGAGTGCCGAGTATGTTCAATACAGCTCCTACCTCGATGGGGATAACTGAAGAGCGGCGGAACCAAAGCTGGCGAGGGCTGTTTATGGCGCAGATAATTGACGCCAGGATATATGTCCCATGTTTCCAAGATCATTTGTTTTCTCAGCCGCACTCGCCGCGATGACAGGCCTGCCGGCGATTGCCCAGCCTCTCGAGGTCAGCACGCTTGCGGTTTCCGGCGCCGACCGGATTTCAGTGTCGCCGAACCCTACCGCCCCGCACTACATTACCGACGTGTCCGGGAAGAAAGTCCGTCTGGTTGGGCCACGCTTTTATCCTGACAGTGCGCGGGCGCTGGAATTTCCCGGCCGAAGGTCTAACCCGGCTGTATCGGACAGCGAAGAGGCTTTGTCGCAACAGTGAGGATGCGTGGTGACAGAACCGGTCGCGACGATCGACATCTGGCGGCGGAGGTGGAATGAGAACCAGGGGTGAACTTCAAGGTGGCATATCAGATGCGAAAAGCTGGATAAGGCAAGAGGGTCAGGACGCCGACACGGCCAGTTTCCCCGAACTGTTCTTCGATCTGGTCTTTGTTTTCGCGCTGATCCAGCTTTCCCACGCGCTGGCCAAGGATTTTGGGCCAACGGCGGCGCTTGAGGCCGGCATCCTGATATTGTCGCTCTGGTGGCTGTGGATACACACCACCTGGATCACAAACTTGCTGAACACGGAAAAGGAGCCAATCAGGATCCTGCTTTTCGTGCTGATGTTCGGCGGCGTTCTGCTGGCCATTGCGCTGCCGGAGGCATTTGCGGAACAGGGCCTCGTCTTCGCCCTGATCTACAGCGCAATGCAGGTCGGCCGAAGCCTGTTCGCCCTTTATGCGTTCAGGGGCGAAGACCGGCAGTCTTTTCTGGTCTTCGTGCGTGTGACGATCTGGCTTGCGGTTTCCAGCCTGTTCTGGCTGGCCGGAGGGCTCGCCGATCTGACGGACCGCATTCTCCTGTGGGGTATCGCACTTGCAATTGAATATGCCGGCCCCGCCTGCCGTTATGTCGTGCCGGGTGTAGCCTCGAGCGACGAGGACCGGCTGCATCTTTCCGGCGAGCATCTGGCGGAGCGATGTGCGCTCTTCGTCATCATCTGTCTTGGGGAAACGATCCTCACCACCGGGCGCACGGCAACCGAATATATGAATTCCGGCCTGACATTCATCGTCTTCTGCTCCGCTTTCATCAGTACCGTGGCGATGTGGTGGATTTATTTCCATCATGGGCAGGAAGAGGCCTCAAGGAAAGCCGAGAACGCTGAAGAAAAGACGAAGATCGCCCATAATCTTTTTAACTATGGGCATTTGCCAATCGTTGCCGGTATCATCCTGACGGCGGTGGGTGAGGATTTCAGCCTCTCCCACCCGCGAGAAGGCGCGACAATGCGGGAGGCGATCGCCATTCTCGGCGGTCCTGTCCTGTTTCTGGCCGGCAATATCGGCGTCAAGATCGCCGCCGCCTATCAGCGACCGGTCTCGCATTTTGCCGGCGTGACGGCGCTCTGCCTGCTTTTGCCGGTGCCGGGCATTCCGCTTTTCGCGTTGCAACTGGCGAGCATGGGCGTTCTTCTGCTTGTGGCGCTTTGGGAATACCTGGCGCTGGAAAGGGCGGTCGCCAATGCTTGATCGCTGATCAGGCGTTGACGAGATCGCGCGCCCTGTCGTTCCAGAGCCGAAGGCTGCGGGCATAGGCTTCCTCGAAGGACAGAGCCATATCGTTGACCAGCATCAGCGCGATGGCCGTTGTGGAGATGATGATGGTTTCCGCCCTTTCGTCCTTTGCGGCGCCCGTCCACACCGCCCGCCAATATTCGAAGGTTGTGAACATGGTCGGCATTTCAGCGGGCGGCGTCTCACGTGCGGGAACGATGAATTCCATATCCTTGCCCTTCGAAAGACCGAAAATCCGAGTGCTGCGAAACGGTGTGAATTGCGCGAAATCCCGCGTGTTGCTGAGAATGGCGAGGTTTTCCATTGAAAGCAGCCGTGCCGTGTCCCGATGAAGTTCCTGGTAGGAGGGGCGAGCGACACCGATGATCGTGCTTCTGGCGCGAAGCGGATTGAGAAGATGCACGACCGTATTGAGCGGCAGGCGCATCTCCAGAATGCCGTGGAGGCCGAGCAGGCTTTGAAACTGCAGGGACAGTCCGCCAATTGGAAGGTAGGCGATGCGTTCTGAAGCTGTGGCTTTCGCCGCCTGCGAAAGCGACCGGCAGAGGGGAATGCCGCAGGCCTGCGCTGCAAGTTCAAGCTTGCCGCCGTTTTCCCCCTGCCCCACATGCCCGTGCAGCAGGACGCTGTATCCCGCCATGGCGACAAGACGGGCGGAGTGGAGAAACCATGGCGCATCACGATGTTTCGGTGACATATAAGCGGGCCAGTCGAGGTCCACCGATGCAGGACCTTGCTGATCCCTTTTTATATGTCTCCACATGGCGTCGATAAAACCGGCCAGCTCCGCCGCGGTTACGCCGCGATACTGCATGGTGGCGAGCAGCGCGCCTATCTGTATCGGATCGGCATCGCCATCGAGAATGATCGAGAGTGCATCCATCGCTTCCACCTGGCTGAGCGGGCGGCTGTTGCCGATGCCCATCGCCGAGGTTGCGATATATTTGGCGAGCCTCTGCTGCGGATCGGCATTGTGGCCAATGCGCGCGAGACGGTCGGCGATGTTTTCCGGTGTCGGCTGACCTTCCAGAAGAACGCTGGGGCGAAGCGAAAGCGGCGGCGCCTTCATCAGTACGGGCCGCTCCCAACCGCTTGCACTGGCGCTGGCCGGGGCGGCGGGTTTTTCCTGCGAATAGTCCATAAGATTCTCGGCCTCCGCTGCCAGCGACCGGATGCGCAGGCGCATGCTTTCGGCAAAGGGGGTGGGACGAAGGCCCTGACCGGTGCGCAGAAAAAGCTGGTCGCCATATATGTCGCGCAGCTGCTGCAATATCCGGCTCATGGAAGATGTCGGCAGTTCCATGCCCGCCGCAGCACGGCTGACGCTGCCTTCTCTTAACAAAGCATCAAAAGCGACAAGTAGTTTCAGCTGCCCAAGCCTGTCGGGTTTTGTTGTGGAGGCCCGTTCATCTTTTCTCTTGCCGGTTGTCATCTTGCGATTTTTTACTCCCCCGCTCGTTCGTGGAGCCCTTTTTGCAATTTCTAGAATTTAGAATTGTTCGAAAACAAACGCATTGCGCCTGAACTCCCTCCTAAATAAGTGGGGTTAAATTCTCAAGTTAAATGCGGGGGCATAACATGGAATTGAAGTACCGCGGCCGCGAGAAGTCCGCGACGATAATAAAGGCCGGTCTTTCGGCAGCAATGGCTGGAACGGCGCTTTGCATCGCTCTTCCATCTTTTGCGCAGCAGGCGCCTGAAGGAAGCACGGTTCTCGAGCAGATTGTCGTCACCGCATCCGGTTTCGAGCAGAATGTGAAAGATGCGCCGGCCAGCATCACGGTTGTGACGCGTGAAGATCTTGAAAAGGGATCCTATCGCGATCTGACCGATGCCCTGCGCGAAGTTCAGGGCGTGTCCGTCACCGGCATTGCCAATGAAAAAGATATTTTCATTCGCGGATTGCCCGGCGCCTACACGCTGGTTCTGGTTGACGGCAAGCGGCAGAGCACGCGCGACGCCCGCACCAACGGCAATTCCGGCTTCGAACAGAGTTTCGTACCGCCGGTTTCGGCGATCGAGCGTATCGAAGTGGTGCGCGGGCCGATGTCCTCGCTCTATGGTTCGGACGCTATGGGCGGTGTCATCAACATCATCACCCGCAAGGTGGGAGATGTCTGGTCAGGTTCCGTCACCACCGAAGGCACGGTTCAGCAGCATTCCAAATTCGGCAATAGCGGCCAGGTCTCCTGGTATGCCAACGGACCGATACTTAAGGACCGGCTCGGTCTACAGCTTTGGGGCAGGGGCTTCACGCGTGGCGAAGACCGTATTCTGAGCGGCACCACGGGCGCCAAGGAATATGATTTCAACGGACGCCTGACATTCACGCCGAATGAAGATCACGACATCTATCTCGAAGGCGGCAAGACGCGGCTGCGCCGCAGCGCCGAGCCCGGCGATACGCTGGCGGCGACGGACGCCAACGGCACATACAATACCAATACGCGTGACCATTGGTCATTGTCGCATACCGGCCGCTGGGGGCCGACCACATCCGAATTCTCGTTCCAGCAGGAATGGGCGGAGCGTACCAACTTCACCAGAAATATCCGCACCGGCCGGGTGACCGAAAACCCGCGCTCGCCGGAAGTGCGCAACACCGTTCTCGATGGCAAGTTCACGACGCCGTTCGAATTGTTCGGCAACCACACGCTGGTGACAGGCGGACAATATTTCGAGGCGCGGCTGACGGACCAGAACCCGGGACGCCGCACCGGCCGCGACGAAACATTTTCGGCGACGCAATGGGCGCTCTTCCTCGAGGATGAATGGCGCATTGTCGATAATTTCGCGCTGACGGGCGGTCTTCGTCTCGATAATCACGAAAAATACGGCAATCATTTCAGCCCGCGTCTTTATGGCGTCTGGAGCGCGACAGAAGAGCTGACCATCAAGGGCGGCGTTTCCACCGGTTTCCGGGCGCCGGAAATCCGCCAGATCGCGCCGGGTTATGCCTATACGACGGGTGGCGGCGGTTGCAGCTATGGCCCCAGCGGCACCTGCGGCGTCATCATTGGCGACCCTAACCTCGAAGCGGAAAAGAGCACGAGCTATGAAGTGGCCGCGCTTTGGGACAATGGCGACGTCGCTCTCGGCGCCACCTATTTCTACACCGATTTCAAGGACAAGATTTCCAATGCGCTGGTGCTCAATCCGGATGGAACGCCGGCCCGCTGGAGCGAAGACCGCAACTATCGTCTCTGGTACAATTACAACATCGACGATGCGGTCATTCAGGGTGTGGAACTGACGGCGACCTGGTATGCAACGCCGGACCTGACGCTGCGCGGCAACTATACCTATACGCATTCCGAACAGAAAACCGGCGATTATGAAGGCTTCCCGCTGGCGCGCACACCGGAACATATGGCTAATCTGCGCGGCGACTGGGTAACCCCAATCGATGGTCTGGAAGCCTGGGCCTCGCTGAATTACCACGGATCGGAAATCAATGCCGGCCCGCGCATCGGCACCAACGGCACGCCGGTAACGATCAACGGCAAGGCCGGGCGTAAATATGACGCCTACACCACGCTGGATATCGGGGCGAAATATGCGGTCGCCGAAAATGTCGATCTCAAGGCCGCCATTTATAATGTCTTCGACAAGGATGTCGGCACCGACGATTTCAGCACCGTCATGGAAGGCCGCCGTTTCTGGATCAGCATGACAGCTAAGTTCTGATCCGTCGCCACATTCACGAAAATTGCAGGCGCCTTTGGGCGCCTCTTTTTTTGGGCTATCGCCTATTGACCTCAACTATGGTTGAGGAGTTATACCGGCTGCTCTTCACTATGTTTCCGTGTTTTCCGAGCGGAAATCGTTACGGAAGCAGGAGCCAGAATGGAAAATACCGTATTCAAGCACAGCCTGACGGTTGGGGAGGTTGCCCGCCGCAGCGGCATCGCCGTGTCCACCATCCATTTTTATGAGGCGAAAGGATTGATCGAGGGCTGGCGAACCGCCGGTAACCAGCGCCGTTATCATCGCGCTGTTCTGAGACGCATCGCCATCATCCGCATCGCGCAGCGCGCCGGGATACAGCTCAGCATTATCAGGGACGCGATGGCTGATCTGCCGCAGGATCGGGTGGCGACGACGGCCGATTGGCGCAGGTTCTCCCAATCGTGGCGGGAAATGCTGCAGCTTCGCATCAATAGCCTGATCATGCTGCGCGATCAGCTTACCGGCTGTATCGGTTGCGGGTGTCTTTCGCTGGATGATTGTCCGTTGCGCAATCCGAACGATGTTCTGGCCGATGACGGCGCAGGTCCGCGCCGCCTCGTTTCTGCGGAATGAACGGGATTTCCGGACCGGAACGGCTGAGCCTCACTCGGAATCGGCTGCAACCCAGACACTGACGCTGCCGCCATTGGTGGGAAAGACGCCCTTCCCGCTCTCATCGAGGGTAATCCGTTCTTCACGGTGCCCGAGAAAGTCGCGCCAGACCGCCCTGGCGTGATCGGGGCCGAGATCGATCTGCTTTTCCGCCGGCTCACCATTCGACATTATCACCACGCAGCCCGGCGCATCGGCGGTGCCGTGGCGGATAAAGGCGACGCAGCTGGCATCGTCGAAAATATCCGTCTGGGCTCCGTTGGCGAAACGGCTGCGGGCCTCTATGAGCTTCGGCAGGCATTCAATGGCGGGCATATCGATCTTATACTCGTTGCCGTCATTGCCGGTGTCGGTGTAGCTCGTGCCGAACAGATCGGGATAAAAGACGCAGGGCACCCCATCTTCGCGCAGCAGGATGATCGCATAGGCAAGAGGTTTGAACCAGGGTTCCACTGGCGCTTCCAGCGATTGCAACGGCTGTGTGTCGTGATTGTCGACCAGCGTAACGGCGTGGTCGGGAACGGCGGAGACAAGCGAGCCATCGAAGATGCCGCGCATATCGAAATCGCCGCCCTGTTTCGAGGCGTCGTGGAAGCTGTGGTGAAGGGCCACATCGAAAAGCATCAGCTGCTTGTCGACGAGTTCGAGATAGCTTTTCAGCGCCTCGAGATCAGGGTGCCAATATTCCGCCACGACGAAAAGATCGGGATCGACCGTTTCGCGCATATGGCCGACCCAGTCGCGAAAGAACCAGGCCGGGATATGTTTTGCGGCATCCAGTCGGAATCCATCCACCTGCACCTGCTCGGAAAGCCAGCGGCCCCAATATTTGAGTTCCTCGTAAACCGCCCGGTTTCTGAACTCGACATCCGCGCCAATCAGATAATCGAAATTGCCGTTTTCCTGATCGACTTCCTCATTCCATTCCCCATCGCCATATTCATTGACGAGGCGGAATATCCCGTCTTCAGTCGGCTCTTCGATGTGGTCGACACCGCTGAAGCACTTCAGGTCCCAGACGAATTTGGAATGTTGGCCGTTGCGGCCGGGAAAGGTGAAACGCGTATAGGCCAGCGCCTGAAAGTCTTCATCGTCGATCTCAGTACGGTCTTCGGGATTGACGCGGCGAACCCGCACCTTTTCCTTTTCATCCGCACCCATCTTCTGATTGAGAACCACGTCATGAATGACGCGGATGCCATTCTCTTTCAGGGTCTTGCCCGCGTGCTCAAGGGCGCCACGGTCACCATACTTTGTCGCGACCGTGCCCTTCTGGTCGAATTCGCCAAGGTCGAAGAGATCGTAGGTATCGTAACCCACCGAATAACCGCCGGCGGCACCCTTGTAAGCGGGCGGCAGCCAAACGTCGGTGATACCCATTTTCGCAAGGCTTTCGGCCTTTTCCGTCACCTCGCTCCATAACTTCCCTCCGTCCGGATAATACCAATGGAAGAATTGAAGCAAGGTGCGTCCGGCCATATTTCCCTCACGATGGTTAGCAGGTCGCGCCATAAACGGCCCGGCGGCGAAAGGGTTCCGCCGCCGGTGCCGCGCGATCTGCGATTGTGAGGCCGATGGTCCGCCCGTATATTAGCCGGCTATATCGAGAAGGGCAGCGCCCGCCGGCAGATAGTCGCCTTCCTTAACGATCAGACGGACTTTGCCGGCCATGGGGGCGACAATCTGCGTCTCCATCTTCATGGCTTCCATGACGGCGAGAAGATCGCCTTGCGAAACCGTGTCACCGTCTTTTACCTTGAAGGACTGCAAAGTGCCGGAAACCGGGGCGGTGATTTCGCCTTCCTTTTCCTTGGCGGCGGCGGTGCCGCCGGGAACAGCTGCGCTGTTGCCGCTAACCGCACCGAGGCTGGAGAGCAGCAGGCTGGGCAGACCGACCGATACACGTTTGCCGTCGATTTCCAGGAAAGTGCGGGTGACGGAGGGATCGTCGGCCGGTGCCGGGCGCTCCATGGCATCCGGCATGGCGGCGAAATCAGTCTCGATCCAGCGGGTGTGAACCTTGAAACCGTCAGTGCCGATGAAGTCTGCGGTCTCGATTGCGGCGCGATGGAAGGGCAGCACCGTGGCGATGCCTTCGATACGGAATTCCCTAAGCGCGCGGCGGGCGCGGCGCAGGACCTGA
The DNA here is from genome assembly GCF_027956555.1 of Agrobacterium sp. ST15.16.055. Classification (NCBI taxonomy): domain Bacteria; kingdom Pseudomonadati; phylum Pseudomonadota; class Alphaproteobacteria; order Hyphomicrobiales; family Rhizobiaceae; genus Agrobacterium; species Agrobacterium sp. ST15.16.055. The sequence goes on along the minus strand of NZ_JAQKGN010000007.1, from coordinate 174,495 downwards.
TCGCGGTCGGCACCCGTGACGATCAGCTTTGCCATCAGCGAGTCGAACACACCAGGCACGCTGGAGCCGCTGACGACGCCGCTATCCATGCGAATGCCGGGACCGGATGGCGCGTCGAAAACCGAAATAGAACCGGGTGTCGGCAGGAAACCCCGGCCGGGATCTTCGGCATTGATGCGGAATTCCATCGAGTGTCCACGCGGTTCCGGCGTTTCGAGTACCCGCAGCTTATGGCCTTCGGCAATACGGAACTGCTCGATGACGAGATCGATGCCGGTGGTTTCTTCGGTAACGGGATGTTCCACCTGAAGCCGCGTATTGACCTCAAGGAAGGAAATCGTGCCATCGACGCCGAGCAGGAATTCGACGGTGCCGGCACCGGAATAACCGGCGGCGGCGCAGATAGCCTTGGCGGCCGTATGGATTTTCTGCCGCTGTTCGTCGGACAGGAAGGGGGCGGGAGCCTCCTCGATCAGCTTCTGGTTCCGGCGCTGCAACGAGCAGTCGCGGGTGCCGAGCACCAGCACATTGCCGTGCTTGTCAGCGATAACCTGCGCTTCGATATGACGCGGCCGGTCGAGAAATCGTTCTAGAAAGCACTCACCGCGGCCGAAGGCGGCGGTCGCCTCGCGCACGGCGGATTCGTAGAGATCGGCGATCTCTTCCATCTTCCACGCGACTTTCAGGCCGCGTCCACCGCCGCCATGGGCCGCCTTGATCGCGACGGGCAAGCCGTGCTTTTCGGCAAAAGCCGTGACTTCGACAGCGGATGCGACCGGGCCGTCGCTGCCGGCGACCAGCGGCGCGCCGACGCCGGTGGCGATGCGCCGCGCCTCGACCTTGTCGCCCAGCGCCTCGATGACGTGCGGATCGGGGCCGATCCAGATGAGACCGGCATCGAGAACGGCACGCGCAAATTCGGCGCGCTCGGACAGGAAACCGTAACCGGGATGCACGGCATCCGCACCGGCGCGTTTGGCAATCGCGATCAGCTTGGCCATATCGAGATAGGTCTCGGCAGGACGTATTCCCTCCAGCGCATAGGCTTCATCCGCCAGCCGGACGAAAAGCGCGTCCTGATCGGGATCGGCATAAACGGCGACCGATTGCAGGCCGTAATCGCGACAGGCGCGGATGATGCGCACCGCGATCTCGCCGCGATTGGCAATCAGCACTTTTTTCATCGCTTTTCTCCTCGGAATTATGCGTTTGTAGCCGCGATTTCGGCAAAGGGGCCGATCGGGCGGAATTTGATTTTGGCGTTGACGGGGATTTGCCCGGCAAGATCGAGATGATATTCCGCCACTGCACCGATGACGGGATAACCGCCGGTCAGAGGGTGATCGGCAAGGAAAAGAACCGGCTGGCCGCTGTGGGGAATCTGGATCGCGCCCGTTGCCGTGCCTTCGCTCGGCAATTCGGCGCTGTCCTTGCGTTCCACCGGCACGTCGCCGGCAAGGCGAATGCCGACGCGGTTCGACTGCGGCGTGACCTGCCAGAGCTGGCCGGTCAGGGTCTCGATACCCTTCTGCGTGAACCAGTCGGTGCGAGGGCCGAGAACAATGTCCAGCGTGACGACCTCACCCGTTGCCGGCGGTTCGAAGGCCGGAACCTCGTCGATCGATACGCTGGAAAGGCTGGTCTTCTCGCCCTTAAGCGAAAGGATGGCGCCTGCCCCCACCGGCTCCGGACCGACGACAGCCAATGTATCGGTCGCAAAACTGCCGAGCACCGGCTCGACATCGAAGCCGCCGCGCACCGCAAGATAACAGCGCATGCCCTTCGGCGGCTGCCCGAAGGTCACCACATCACCGGGTTCGAGTGACACCGGGCTATTGGCCTTGGCCGCGAAGCTGCGATCTGCCGTGGTAATCGTGACGGGGCAGGGCGCACCGGCAATACCAATGACGGTACGGCTCGTGCTTTTAAAGGAAAAGCCGCCGAGCGTCAGTTCGAGACACGACGTATTGGCGGTGTTACCGACGATGCGGTTTGCAGCGTTGAATGCACCACGATCCAGCGCACCGGAGGCCGAAACGCCCTGCCCGGTCTGGCCGAAACGGCCTAGATCCTGGAAGATGGCGGGCATGGGCGCGGCAAGCACTTCGAAATGCGGGCCGTCCTTTTTCGGTTCTTTTTTCTGAGGTACCGGTGCCGGAACATCGACCGTTCTGCCGGCCTTGTCCATGTCGAAGAAACGCACCCGGTACCCCGGCTGGAACAGCGCGCCGGGATCACGGTCTATATCCCACATCTTCACCGGCGTCGTGCCGATGATCTGCCAGCCGCCGGGGCTGTTTTGCGGATAGACGCCGCTGAAGGCGCCGGCCAGCGCCACGGAGCCTGCCGGAATACGGGTGCGCGGGCTTTGCCGGCGCGGCACATGCAGGGCCGGGTCGCCACCGACCAGATAACCGAAGCCGGGGGCGAAGCCGCAGAAGGCCACGGTGAACTCGCTTTGGGTATGGCGGCGGATGACTTCTTCGATGCTCATGCCGGTCAATTCGGCAACATCGGCGAGGTCCTCGCCATTATAGTGGACGGGAATTTCCACGAGATTGTCCGAAGGCGCGATTTTTGCGGAAAGATCGCGGCTTGCCAGCCGCGCGGCTAGCGCTTCGACGCCGATCGTTTCGGGGCGGAAACGGATCATCAATGTGCGGGCAGCCGGCACCGTTTCTTCGATACCTTCGACCGGATCGTTCTGAAGCGAGGCGAAAAGCGCCAGCGTTTCATCGAGATCGGCAAGTTCGACAAGAATAGTGGTGAGGCTGACGGGGAGAAAACGCATCATATCCTCACGCGTGATAGGCAGTGTCGGGAATGTCGGTGATGAACATGTGTCCCGGCGCATGGGTAATCGCAAAGGGCACGCCTGATGCCATCACGGCGGCCTGGGGTGTGACACCGCAGGCCCAGAACACCGGAACTTCGCCCGGCTCGATCCGCACCGCATCACCGAAATCAGGCTTTGAAAGATCGGTAATGCCGATCTCTTCGGGTGCGCCGACATGCACGGGCGACCCGTGTACGGCGGGAAAACGTCCCGAAATTGTTGCGGCATCGGCCACGCGCGACGCCGGGATCGGCCGCATGGAAACGACCATATTGCCCTTCAGCCGACCGGCCGGACGGCAGGGGCGGTTGGTGAGATACATCGGCACATTGCTCTTGTCGGTCATGTGGCGGATTTCGATGCCCGCTTCCACCATCGGCGTTTCGAAGGTGAAGCTGCAGCCGATCAGGAAGGCGACGAGATCGTCACGCTCCGCCCAGGCGGCGGTGGCGTCGGCCGTTTCCTCGACAAGCTTGCCGTCCCGCCAGATGCGGTAGAGCGGCAGGTCGGTTCTCAGATCGGCGCCGGGCGCCAGAAGCGTGGTGGGCGAACCGGGATCGGAGACATCCAGCACCGGGCAGGGTTTGGGATTGCGCTGCGCATAAAGCAAAAAATCGAAGGCCCAGTCGCGCGGCAGCACGATCATGTTCGCCTGTGTGAAGCCGGGTGCAATGCCGGAAGTTGGGGCGACGAGGCCGTCACGATAGGTCGCACGGGCCTTTCGTGCGGCGTCGGCGTTCGTGTGGTTGAGATAGGATGTCGGTATCGTCATCGGCTATCCTTTCAGAGACTGGATGCAAAAGAGCGGATGTCGATGCCATCAGCCTCGAAACGGCGGCGGATTTCCTGGGCGATCGCGACCGCACCGGGACTGTCGCCATGCACACAGATGGATTGCGCCTCGATTTTTATGACGCTGCCATCGATTGCCTCCAACGTGCCTTCGCGGGCAAGCTGCACCATGCGGTCGGCGATTTTTGCCGCGTCGTGCAGCACGGCCCCGGCTTCGCGGCGGGAGACGAGCTGGCCTTGAGGCGTATAGGCGCGGTCGGCAAAGGCTTCGGCAACGACGGCAAGACCGGATTTGCGGGCGAGATCGAGGATGGGCGCGTTGGCAAGGCCCATCAGCACCAGTGAAGGATCGATGGCCTTGATGCCGTCGATGACGGCCTGTCCCTGTTTTGCGTCATTGGCGATGCGGTTATAGAGCGCGCCATGCGGCTTGACGTAACGCACCGTGGTGCCGGCAGCGGCGGCAACACCCTTCAGCGCGCCGATCTGGTAGATGACATCGGCAATCAGTTCTTCCGAGGTGGCGTCCAGATCGCGGCGGCCGAAGCCGACGCGGTCCGGATAGGACACATGAGCGCCGACGACCACGCCTTTTTCCGCAGCGGCCTTGACGGTGCGGTAGATGCCGGCAGGGTCGCCGGCATGAAATCCGCAGGCAATGTTGGCGCTGGAAACGATGGCGAGCATCGCCTCATCATCTCCCATGCGCCACGCGCCGTAACTTTCGCCAAGATCGCTGTTGAGATCGATAGCGGCCATGTTTGCCTCCCTTTAGAGCATTTCCAGCAAAAGTGCGTAGCGGTTTTGCGTCCGGAAAATGCGTAAAAACAGATATGTAGAGCGTTTCCGCTTTTCTCCGAAATGCGGAAACGCTCCAGTTTATTACAGGCCGAGCAGGCCGAAGATGGTGCCAGCAGACTTGTAGCCCATGTACCATGTCAATGCGCAGGTCAGAACGCCAAGCCCGAGCAGGATGCGCGAGTAACGATGGCCGCCCATCAGGTCTTCGCGTTTCCACGCGGCAAACAGGAAGATGCTAAGGCCGATGGGCAGGATGAGGCCGTTCAGGCCGCCGACGAAGACCAGCATGGCGGCAGGCGGCGTGGTGATCAGCAGGTAGCAGACGAGCGAAACGGCGATGAAAATAATCGTCGCTATGTTACGGGCACGTTCGCTCATGTCCTGCTTGAAGACGGGCAGGAACGATACGGAGGTGTAGGCTGCGCCGATGACGCTGGTGATGGCCGCTGCCCAGAAGATGATGCCGAAGAGCCGGAAGCCGAGATCGCCCGCAGCCGACCGGAAAGCCTGTGCGGCAGGGTTGGCGGCCTGGCCGGACGTATCGATGATGACGCCGCTGGCGACGACGCCGAGAATGGCGAGGAACAGCACATAGCGCATGATGCCGGTGACGGCGATGCCGGTCAGCGCGGCGCGGTTGACGACAGGCAGGTTTTCAATGCCGACCATTCCCCGGTCCAGCAACCGGTGTGCGCCGGAATAGGTGATGTAGCCGCCCACGGTGCCGCCGACGATGGTGGTGATGGTCGCGAAATTGATCGTATCGGGCAAGAAGGTCTGGCGGAAGGCGTCACCCACCGGCGGTGCCGAAACGAACGCCACATAGAGCGTCAGCACGATCATCATGAGGCCGGCGAAGATAATGAACCGGTCGACTGCCAGCCCTGCACGCTTGGAAACGAAGATGGCGATGGAGAATATCGCGCTGATGGCGCCGCCGATTTTCGGGTCCAGCCCGAAAATGGCATTGAGACCAAGGCCGGTGCCGCCGATATTGCCGATGTTGAAGAACAGGCCACCGATGATGACGAGGATGGCCAGGAAATAACCGGCGCCGGGAATGGCGGCATTGGCGATATCGGATGCGCGCATACGCGTCAGCGTCACAATGCGCCAGATGTTGAGCTGGACGACGAAGTCGATGAGGATGGAGGCAAGAATGCCGAAAGCGAAGGCCGCGCCCAGCTGCGTGGTGAATGTCGCCGTCTGCGTGATGAAGCCCGGACCGATGGCGGATGTCGCCATCAGGAAAATCGCTCCCAGAAGAGATGCGCGTTTTGACATTTTTAGGTCGGCAGTCGGGGTGAGCTTTTTCTGCTCCATGGATTTTCTCCGCTCCTATCGCTATCCGCCCCTCGCGGATGCTTTATGGCAAGAGTTTGTCGTGTTCCGTGAAATTGTCAATATTGTTCAACAATAAATAATAATCGTTCTCTCATTTTGTCTATTTGTTGGACGTTATGCGCATGAATTCACCACGTTTTTTTCGTGCTTTGCTAATGCTTTGTGCTATGGGCAGAACATAGCCGTGTCTGAACATGCCTGTCACGGAATTCCCGATGCTGCATTGCTCTTCAGAAAGGAGCGCTATGACGGAAACGATAGAGGGTCTGCCGCTTGCGGATCGATTGGCAAAGGGTATTCGCACCCTGCTGATATCTGGTGAGCTGGCGCCGGGGCAGCGCCTTTCCGAGGCAGCCTTCAGCGAACGTTTCGACGTCTCCCGCAATTCGTTGCGTGAAGCCTTCCGGCTTTTGACCAAGGACGGGCTATTGCGCCATGAAGCCAATCGCGGTGTCTTCGTTGCCGTGCCCACCATGTCTTCGGTGATCGATATCTACCGGGTGCGGCGCATGGTGGAATGTGGCGCGTTGCGTCAGGCCTGGCACAAGCACCCCGCGATCAAGACGATGCGGGCAGCGGTCGAGGACGCCAAGGTCAAGCGTGAAGATGCCGACTGGCTGGGTGTTGGAAGCGCCAACATGAAATTCCACGCTGCGGTCGTCGATCTTCTCGACAGTGCCCGTCTCAGCGATTTTTACGAGCGTATCGCCGCCGAGCTCAGGCTTTGCTTCGGTTTGCTGAAAGATCCCGAACAGCTTCATTCCCCCTTTGTGGACATGAACAGCAAGATCCTGTCGCTGATGGAAGAAGGCAAGGCGCAACAAGCCGGTGAGGAGATGGAAATCTATCTCAATCTGTCCGAGCGTACGGTTCTGAAGGCGCTTGAACGCGCCGTCGAACACGCTTCCTGACATGACGGGCGGCAGGGGAGGAAACGACCCTTGCCGCTCCCGCCATTTTTTGCATCCGCAGCCGATTGCCAAGTTTGCTGCGCTGCGTCATCAATGACGACATGACGCTTCGCGACCTGACCATTCTCGTTATCGACGAAAACGCGATCCGCGCCTCCATCATCGAGGAGGGGCTACGCGAGGCGGGCTATTATCGCGTCACGGTCATCCATGAGGTGAATGGGGTGGCACGCACCATCGAGACGCTGCAGCCCGACGTCATTTTCATCGATCTGGAAAATCCCAATCGTGACATGATGGAGCATCTGTTCCAGCTCACCCGCACGGTTGGCCGGCCGATCGCCATGTTTGTCGATCGTTCCGACACGGCGTCCATCGAGGCGGCCGTCGAGGCGGGCGTTTCCGCCTATGTGGTGGACGGGCTGAAGAAGGAGCGGGTCAAGCCCATTCTCGATATGGCAGTCAGCCGCTTTAATGCTTTCAGCCGTCTGCAACGGGAACTTGCCGACGCCAAGTCGGCGCTTGAGGAACGCAAGGTCATCGAGCGCGCCAAGGGCATCCTGATGAAGATGCGTGGTCTTTCCGAAGAGGAGGCGTTTGCGCTTTTGCGCCAGACGGCAATGAACGAGAAAAAGAAGATTTCCGAGATCGCGCAAAGCGTGGTCACCGCGGCCGGTCTGTTGATGTGACGAACCGCCGGTCGGACAGTCAAGGAGTGCATGATATGGCGGCACCGGAAAAAACGGCCGGATCACACAGTGGAATAACGCAAGCCCAGGGCGCACCCGCAGTCGTCGGCAGCGACCGGCAGAAAATCCTGCGTGCCGGCTTTATTCCGCTTGTCGACGCATCCGTCCTGATTGCTGCGGCCGAATTCGGTTTCGCCGAACGCGAAGGCCTTTCGCTCGATCTCGTCAAGGATGTTTCCTGGGCGAATGTGCGCGACCGGCTGGCGTTTCGGCAATTCGATATCGCCCACATGCTGTCGCCGATGCCGGTCGCCTCCATGCTCGGGCTCGGCTCCAACCCGTCGCCGACGATCACGCCCTTTTCACTCGGACGGGGCGGCAATGCGATCACGCTCTCGACCCGGCTTTTTGAGCGGATGAAGGCTTTGACCGGGCTTTCCGAAACGGCGGGAGCGCTGGAAAACGCCGAGGCGTTGAAGCGGGTGCTCGATGATATGCGCGCCCGCGGCGAGCCGCCGCCGACGCTCGGCATGACCTATCCGTTTTCATCGCATAATTACGAATTTCGCTATTGGCTGGCCGCTGGCGGTATTCATCCCGATCATGATGTGAAGCTTGTGGTGGTTCCGCCGCCATTGACCTCGGATGCGCTCGCTGCCGGAGCCATTGACGGTTTCTGCGTCGGTGCGCCATGGAACATCGTCGCCGCCGAGCGTGGTGTCGGCCGGATCGTTGCCGCCAAGCAGGATCTGTGGCCTTCCGCACCGGAAAAGGTCATTGGCATGCGACCCGAATGGGCGGAAAACCAGCAGGAAACGGTTGGCCGGCTGCTGGCGGCGCTCGATGCCGCCGCGCGCTGGTGTGATGTTGCGGGAAATCACGATGATCTGAGCCGGGTGCTTGCTGATCCCCGCTATATCGGCGCACCGGAAGGCATCATCCGCCGTGTGCTTGCCGGTGAGTTCAGCATCGACAGCCAGGGCAACCGCCGGGTGATCGACAATTATTTCATCTTCCACGGCCGTCACGCCAATTATCCGCGCCAGAGCCAGGCATTGTGGATTTACAGCCAGATGATCCGCTGGGGGCAGGCCGAGTTTTCACAGGCAGGTGTGGAGGCCGCCCTGTCTGCCTATCGGCCGGATATTTATAGGGCGGCGCTGGGCGATGCCAATGCGCCTGATGATGCCGATATCCGCATCGAAGGGCAGGAGGCTGGCGACCGTTTTGTGGACGGCTTCGTTTTCGATCCCGCTGACATTACAGGGTATGTGAATGGTTTTGCCGTGCGCAGTTCGGCCCCTGTTTCCACCTCCCAAGGCGAAGCCTGAGAGCAGTTCAGCCGGGCTAGCTGCGCAAATTTCAAGCGCGGAATTTCTCCAGTTGCGCAAACGATAGACAAAATTGCGGCTGGTTAAAATTTAATCGTTTGACGAGACTTCCGAAATTCTGTTTTATTTACAATAATATAGCTTCCATATAGAAAACTGGCACGCCTCTTGCGTCTCTTTGTTTGCACCGGTCAACGGCGATCGGGGCGAGCAGGGCGCGGCATAGGCGCTTTCAAAGACATAGACGTCGCAAGGTTTTGCTGCCCGGAACACCTCCCGTTCCGCAGGCGCAAACACCGAGCGGCGTTTTTTTATTTTCAGGTTTTTTCGCAAGCGAAAACGTCACCCGCAAAGGTGGCCTAATAAGGGGAACATGCGAATGAAAGAGATAGTCTCCGGCGCTGTCAGCCGCCGCACGATATTGAAGACGACAGCCGCCGTCGCCCTCGTCAGCGCCGTGCGCGCGGCCTTTCCTTCCGGTGCTTTCGCAGCCACCGCTGAGCCCGAGGTGAAAGGCGCGAAAATAGGGTTCATCGCGCTGACCGATGCCGCCCCGCTCATCGTTGCGGCAGAAAAGGGCCTCTTCGCCAAACACGGCATGCCGGATGTCGAGGTTCTGAAACAGGCCTCCTGGGGTGCGACGCGCGACAATCTCGTGCTCGGCGGCGCATCGAACGGCATTGACGGCGCGCATATCCTGACACCCATGCCCTATCTCATGCATACCGGCAGGGTGACCCAGAATAATGTGCCGGTGCCGATGGCCATCCTCGCCCGCCTCAACCTCGACAGCCAGGGCATTTCCGCCGCCAGGGAATATGCCGAAACCGGCGTTCAACTGGATGCTTCCAAGTTAAAGGCGGCTTTTGAGAAAAAGAAGGCCGAGGGCAAGGAAATCAAGGCCGCCATGACCTTCCCCGGCGGCACGCATGATCTGTGGCTTCGCTATTGGCTTGCCGCCGGCGGCATCGACCCGGACAAGGACGTCTCCACCATTGTCGTTCCGCCGCCGCAGATGGTCGCCAATATGAAGGTCGGCAATATGGACGTCTTCTGTGTGGGCGAACCCTGGAACGAGCAGCTCGTCAATCAGGGCATCGGTTTCACCGCCTGTACCACCGGCGAACTCTGGAAGGGCCATCCGGAAAAGGCGCTCGGCATGCGCGCCGACTGGGTGGAAAAGAACCCTAACGCCACCAAGGCGCTGCTGATGGCCGTCATGGAGGCGCAGCAATGGTGCGATGAAATGGCGAACAAGGAGGAAATGTCCGCCATCCTCGGCAAACGCCAATGGTTTAACGTGCCACCGAAGGACGTTCTCGGTCGCCTCAAGGGCAATATCAATTACGGCAACGGCCGCGTGCTCGAAAATACCGGCCTGCAGATGAAGTTCTGGCAGGACCACACCTCCTATCCCTTCCGCAGCCATGACAGCTGGTTCATCGCGGAGAACATCCGCTGGGGCAAATTCGCGCCCGATACGGATGTGAAGGCGCTGGTCGCGAAGGTCAACCGCGAGGATATCTGGCGCGAGGCGGCCAAGGATCTCGGTGTTGCCGATCTTCCCGCCTCCACCTCGCGCGGCAAGGAAACCTTCTTCGACGGCAAGGTCTTCGATCCTGAAAACCCGTCGGCCTATCTCGAAAGCCTGTCCATCAAGGCGGCCTCCTGAGGAGGAGAGCCGGGTGCCGCTCCTCATCCGCCAGCAGTGCCACCCAACCGGCGCCGCTGAAGACCGGATGAGGGGCGAGCCCAGACCGCAACCGAAATCAAGAGGGAACGCCCATGTCCGCATTGGCCCGTAAATTCAACGAAGAGCCGCATCAGCCGGTAGCGCAGAAGGCAAATATCGTGTCGCTTGCGCCGAAACAGTCACCGCGCATCGATCTGCGCAAATGGAGTGCGGCGGCGGCCCGCAACACCATACCGCCATTCCTCGTACTCGCCATTCTGCTCGGTGTCTGGCAGCTTCTCTGTTCCGCGCCGGGCGCATCGCTGCCGCCGCCAAGCCAGGTCTTCGAGGAAAGCTACGATCTCATCGTATCGCCGTTCTTCGAGAACGGATCGCAGGATATCGGCCTTGGCTGGCGTGTGCTGGTATCGCTGGAGCGCGTGGCTTACGGTTTCGGCCTTGCGGCGATCGCCGGCATCATTCTCGGTGCCGTCATCGGCCAGTCGGTCTGGGCCATGCGTGGTCTCGACCCGATCTTTCAGGTGCTGCGCACCGTGCCGCCGCTTGCCTGGCTGCCGCTGTCGCTGGCCGCTTTTCAGGACAGCAACCCATCGGCCATTTTCGTGATCTTCATCACCTCCATCTGGCCTGTCATCATCAACACGGCGGTCGGCGTGCGCAACATTCCGCAGGACTACCGCAACGTGGCGCAGGTGCTGCGGCTCAACCAGCTGGAATTTTTCTTCAAGATCATGCTGCCTTCGGCGGCGCCCTATATCTTCACCGGCCTGCGTATCGGCATCGGCCTTTCGTGGCTCGCCATCGTTGCGGCTGAAATGCTGACCGGCGGCGTCGGCATCGGTTTCTTCATCTGGGATGCGTGGAACTCCTCGCGCCTGCCCGACATCATCGTGGCGCTGGCTTACATCGGCGTTGTCGGCTTCATGCTCGACAAGCTGGTGGCTGCTCTCGGCAAGGTCATCACCCGCGGCGCTGCGGCTAATTGAGAGGGCCAAAATTATGAATGTTTATCTGAAGCTCGATCACATCGACAAATATTTCGACAAGGGCGGCGCACGCGCCGAGGTGTTGAAAGGCATCAACCTCACCATCGGCAAAGGCGAATTCGTCTCGGTCATCGGCCATTCCGGCTGTGGCAAGTCCACCATGCTGAACCTCATCGCCGGGCTGACGAAAGTCTCCGCCGGTGCGGTGCTTCTCGAAAACCGGGAGGTCAACGAGCCCGGTCCGGAACGCGCTGTCGTGTTCCAGAACCACAGCCTGCTGCCCTGGCTTTCAGTCTATGAAAACGTCAATCTCGCCGTGGAGAAAGTATTCCGCAACACCAAGACACGGGCCGAGCGGCACGACTGGGTCATGCGCAATCTCGATCTCGTGCAGATGGCCCACGCAAAAGACAAGAAACCGTCTGAAATTTCCGGCGGCATGAAGCAGCGCGTCGGCATCGCACGGGCGCTCGCCATGGAGCCAAAAATCCTGCTACTGGACGAGCCTTTCGGAGCGCTCGACGCGCTGACCCGCGCCCATCTTCAAGACGCGGTGATGGAAATCCACGCGCGGCTCGGCAACACCATGGTCATGATCACCCATGATGTCGACGAGGCGGTGCTGCTCTCCGACCGTATCGTGATGATGACCAACGGTCCCGCCGCCCATATCGGCGAAGTGCTGGACGTGCCGCTGGCACGCCCGCGCAACCGCATCGAGCTCGCCTCCGACAAGACCTATCTCAAATGCCGCGAGGCCGTTCTGAAATTCCTTTACGAACGTCACCGCTTCATCGAAGCTGCGGAGTAACGACCATGACGCAAAAACTCGTCATCATCGGCAATGGCATGGCGCCGGGGCGCATGCTGGAGAACCTGTTCGACACCGCCCCCGGCCTTTACGACGTCACTATTTTCAACGCCGAGCCGCGCGTCAATTACGACCGCATCATGCTCTCGCCGGTTCTTTCAGGCGAAAAGAGCTATGAGGATATCGTCATTCATGATGACGAATGGTATGCGGCCCATAATGTGACGCTGCATAAGGGCGCTAAGGTCACCGGCATCGATCGTGGCAAGAAGACCGTCACCAGCGAAAACGGCATCACGGCCTCCTACGACAAGCTGGTGATCGCCACCGGCTCTCTGCCCTTCATCATTCCCGTTCCCGGCCATCAATTGCCGGGCGTGCTTGCCTATCGCGATCTCGACGACGTCACGAAAATGCTGGAAATCGCCGAGGGGAAAGGCCGCGCCATCGTCATCGGCGCCGGCCTTCTCGGGCTGGAAGCGGCCTATGGCCTCAAGCGTCAGGGCATGGATGTCACCGTCATCCATCTGATGCCGACGATCATGGAACGCCAGCTCGATCCGGCAGCGGCCTATCTTCTGGAAAAGGCGCTCAATGAGCGCGGCATCGACATCATCACCAAGGCCAACACCAAATGCATTCTGGGTGAAGACAAGGTCGAAGGCATAGAGCTGGAAGACGGCCGTGTTATCAAGGGCGATATGGTGGTGATGGCGGTCGGCATCCGTCCCGCCTCCGGTCTCGCAAAGGAAGCCGGCATCGCCGTCAATCGCGGCATCGTCGTGGATGACGGCATGATGACCTCGGATGCCTCGATCTACGCGCTCGGCGAATGCGCCGAACATCGCGGCATCTGCTACGGGCTGGTTGCACCGCTTTACGAATCGGCGCGGGTGCTGGCCGACCGGCTTCGCGGCGGTTCGGCCGAATATCACGGCTCCGTCACCAATACGAAGCTGAAGGTCACCGGCATCAACCTGTTTTCCGCCGGCGATTTCGCCGAAGGTGACGACCGCGAGGAAATCGTGCTGCGCGATGCCACGGCCGGTGTCTACAAGCGCCTGATCCTCAAGGACAACCGCATCATCGGCGCGGTTCTTTACGGCGAGACGGCGGACGGATCATGGTTCTTCGACCTGATGAAGAAATCCACCGACATTTCCGCCATGCGCGAAACCCTGATCTTCGGCCAGGCCTATCAGGGAGGGTCGCCGCTGGACCCTATGGCGGCCGTTGCAGCCTTGCCGGATGATGCGGAAATCTGCGGCTGCAACGGCGTGTGCAAGGGCAAGATCACCACGGCCATCACCTCCAAGGGGCTGACATCGCTCGACGATGTGCGCGCCCACACCAAGGCGTCCGCCTCCTGCGGCAATTGCACCGGCCTTGTCGAGCAGCTGATGACGCTGACGCTCGGCGACAGCTACAACCCCGCCGCCGTGCAGCCCATGTGCAAATGCACGGATCTCGGCCATGACGATGTGCGCCGGCTCATTGAGGCCAAGGGTCTGAAGACCATTCCCGCCGTGATGCAGGAACTGGAATGGAAGACCTCCTGCGGCTGCGCCAAGTGCCGGCCGGCGCTTAATTATTACCTCGTCTGCGACTTCCCGGACGAATATGCCGATGATTACCAGTCGCGCTACATCAATGAGCGCGTTCACGCCAATATCCAGAAGGACGGCACCTATTCCGTCGTGCCGCGCATGTGGGGCGGCGTCACCTCCTCCTCTGAGCTTAGGGCGATTGCCGATGTGGTCGACAAGTTCGATATCCCTATGGTGAAGGTAACGGGCGGCCAGCGTATCGACCTGCTCGGCATCGAGAAGGAGGATCTGCCCGCCGTCTGGGCCGATCTCGGCAAGGCCGGCTTCATTTCCGGTCAGGCCTACGCCAAGGGCTTGCGCACGGTAAAAACCTGTGTCGGTCAGCAATGGTGCCGTTTCGGCACGCAGGATTCGACCGGGCTCGGCATCCGCATCGAAAAATTCATGTGGGGCTCGTGGACGCCCGCCAAGCTGAAGCTTGCCGTTTCCGGCTGTCCGCGCAACTGCGCGGAGGCCACCTGCAAGGATATCGGCGTCATCTGCGTCGATTCCGGTTTTGAAATCCACTTCGCCGGTGCTGCGGGTCTCGATATCAAGGGCACGGAAGTTCTGGGTCTCGTCCATACCGAGGACGAGGCGCTGGAACATATCGTCGCGCTGACGCAGATGTATCGCGAACAGGCGCGCTATCTCGAGCGTATCTACAAATGGGCCAAGCGCATCGGTTACGACGAGGTGCGCCGCCAAATCATGGAGGATGCTGACAAGCGCCGGGCCTATTTCGAGCGCTTCGTCTTCAGTCAAAAATTCGCGCAGGTCGATCCCTGGTCGGAGCGTGTCTCCGGCCGCGACAAGCATGAGTTCAGGCCCATGGCGGCGATCGGTTTCAGCGAGGCGGCGGAGTGAGAACGATGGACAGCAACTGGATCGATATTGGCGATATCTCCGACATCCCGCTGCGCGGCGCGCGGTGCGTGAAGACACCGATGGGCAAGATCGCCGTGTTCCGCACGGCGGAAAATCAGGTCTTCGCGATCGAGGACCATTGCCCGCACAAGGGCGGGCCGCTCTCCCAGGGCATCGTGCACGGGGCTTCGGTGACGTGTCCGCTGCACAATTGGGTGATTTCGCTGGAAACCGGCAAGGCGTTGGGGGCGGATGAAGGGGAGGTACGGACGATTCCGGTGCGTAATCTGGATGGGCGGCTTTCTATTGCGCTTGAGACCCTGATGATCGCGGCGGAGTGAATGGAGATGGCGGCGAAGATACCCCCCTCTGCCCTGCCGGGCATCTCCCCCTCAAGGGGGGAGATCAACTGTGGCGCGGACGCCGATTCACAGCTTGCGATGTCGCCTGCAGCTATCAAGCGGGGAGCCATCCGCTTGTCGATCTCCCCCCTTGAGGGGGAGATGTCCGGCAGGACAGAGGGGGGTAAACGCCACGCGCCGAGAGGGCAAATAAGAGGGCAAAACCATGCCCGTTGAAACCAAAACCACCTGTCCCTATTGCGGCGTCGGCTGCGGCGTCATCGCCACCGTTGCCGATGACGGCGTCGTTTCCGTCAAAGGCGATCCGGACCACCTCGCCAATTTCGGTCGCCTGTGCTCTAAAGGTTCTGCTCTGGCCGAAACCATCGATCTCGACGGCCGCCTGCTTTACCCTGAAATCGCCGGCCGGCGGGCGGCATGGGGCGAGGCGCTCGATCTCGTCGCGTCCCGTTTTTTCGACGCCATTGCCGAACACGGCCCGGATTCGGTCGCCTTTTACGTCTCCGGCCAATTGCTGACGGAAGATTATTACCTGGCGAACAAGCTGATGAAGGGTTTCATCGGCTCGGCCAATATCGATACCAATTCAAGGCTCTGCATGTCGTCCTCCGTCGCCGGCCATCGCCGCGCCTTCGGCGCCGATACGGTGCCGGGCACCTACGAGGATATGGAGCTTGCCGATCTGGTGATCCTCACCGGTTCCAACCTCGCCTGGTGCCATCCCGTTCTTTATCAAAGGCTGGCGGCGGCGAAGGCGGCGCGGCCGGGGATGAAAGTCGTCGTCATCGATCCGCGCCGGACGATGAGCGCCGATATTGCCGATATGCACCTTGCCATCCGCCCCGATGGGGACGTGGCGCTGTTTACCGGCCTGCTGGCGCATCTTTTCGCCAGCAGCGCAATAGACCGCGGTTACGTTGAAAGCCATACGGCCGGTTTCGAGGCTGCCACGCAGGCCGCAAGTGAGCATAGCTTGCCGGAAATTGCCGAGGCCACCGGCCTGACCATCGCCGAACTGATATCCTTTTACGAATTGTTCGAGCGCACGGAAAAAACCGTCACCTGCTACAGCCAGGGCGTCAACCAGTCTGAAAGCGGCACCGACAAGGTCAACGCCATCATCAATTGCCATCTCGCCACCGGCCGCATCGGCCGGCCGGGCATGGGGCCATTTTCGCTGACCGGCCAGCCGAACGCCATGGGCGGGCGAGAGGTGGGCGGGCTTGCCAATATGCTGGCCGCCCATATGGCTATCGAAAGCGCCGAGGATCGCGGCCGTGTCCAGCGCTTCTGGGGATCGCCCGTCATCGCGCAAAAGCCTGGCCTGAAGGCGGTGGACATGTTCCGGGCGGTGGCGGACGGTCGCATCAAGGCGCTATGGATTATGGCTACCAACCCAGTCGTATCCATGCCGGATGCCGGTGCCGTCGAGACGGCGATAAAGGCCTGTCCTTTTGTCGTCGTCTCCGATGTCATGGCGAGTACCGACACGGCTCGCCATGCGCATGTGCTTCTGCCATCGCTCGGCTGGGGGGAAAAGGACGGGACCGTCACCAACTCCGAGCGCCGCATTTCTCGCCAGCGCGGCTTTCTGCCTGTGCCTGGCCAAGCCAGGGCCGACTGGTGGCAGATGGCGGAAGTGGGCCGGCGCATGGGCTTCGGCGCGGCCTTCGCTTTTCGTCAGCCATCGGAAATTTTTGCCGAACACGCGGCTCTTTCCGCTTTCGAAAATGCCGGTAGCCGTGATTTCGATATCGGCGGGATCGACCGGGATGGCTACGACGGGATGACTCCCTTCCAATGGCCGAAAGCCGAGGCCGGCAAGGCCGAGGTGACGCGCTTTTTCGCGAACGGCCGGTTTTATCATGAAGATGGCAAGGCAAGGCTGATCGCCACCGCCTTGCCGCAGACAGACAGGACATCGGCGGACTATCCGCTGACGCTGAATACCGGGCGCGTTCGCGACCAATGGCACACGATGACCCGCACCGGCAAAAGCGCCCGCCTCACCGCCCATATCGCCGAGCCTTTCGCCGAGTTTCACCCGCGCGATGCGCAGGCGCTGGGAATAGAAAGTGCTGATCTGGTGGAGCTGGAAAGCCCGCATGGCAAGGTGCTGCTGCGGGTGCTGGTGAGCGAAAGACAGGCGCGCGGCTCGGTCTTCGCGCCGATGCACTGGAACGATCAGTTTGCCGCGCGCGGGCGCATCGATACGGTCGTAGCGCCGGTGACGGATCCGCATTCCGGCCAGCCCGCTTCGAAGAATGTGGGCGTCCAGGCAAGACGTTTCGAGGCGAGCGCCTATGGTTTCGCCATCTGCCGCAGCCGACCGGATGCGCCGGGTTGCGCCTACTGGGCCGTCGCCAAGGCAGACGGTGGCTATCGCATGGAACTTGCCTTCGCGGAAGCGCCTGAAGACTGGACGCTCTGGGCGCGTCAGGTTTTCGGCATCGATGTCCGGATCGAGCCGCTGGGCTATAGCGACCGGCAGACGGGTGATCTGCGCCTTGCCTTTTTCGACGGCGATACGCTGCTTGCGGCGCTGTTCATCGCTCGGGAGCCTGTGGCGGTTGCCCGCAACTGGGCGATATCGCAGCTTTCCGAACGTCATGAGGATTTGCGCATGCGTTTTGCGCTGGTCGCCGGGCGACCGGGGGCGGGGCGGGCCGATCCGGGCGCAACTGTCTGCTCGTGCTTTAATGTCGGGGTGAATCAGATCACGTCCGCCATTCGTAATGGTTGTCACAGCGTCGAAGCCATCGGCAAAGCGCTGAATGCCGGAACCAATTGCGGCTCCTGCCGCGCCGAAATCAGGGGGATCATCGATGGATGCCTTAAAACCGCAGCGGAATGAACCGGCCCGCATGGAAAGACTGGCCAAGCTGCCGGTCTTCTGGGGGCTTGAGGGCAAGCGTGTGGTTCTGGCGGGCGGATCGGACGCGGCCGCCTGGAAGGCAGAACTGCTGCTTGCCTGCGGGGCGGAATTGCATCTTTATTGCGAGGCAAGCGAGCTTTCGGAAAGCTTTGCAGCGCTTGTCGCGAAAAGCCAGATGCTGATGTGGGATGACCGTCCGTGGGGTCCGGATATCTTCGAGGGCGCGGAACTGGCGCTGGCCGATTGCGAAACCGATGCGGAAGCCAAAAGATTTTACCATGCCGCGCGCGCGGCCGGCGTGCCCGTCAATGTCATCGACAAGCCGGAATTCTGCCAGTTCCAGTTCGGCTCCATCGTCAATCGCTCACCGGTGGTGGTGTCGATTTCAACCGATGGTGCAGCCCCCATTCTGGCGCAGGCCATCCGCCGGCGCATCGAGACATTACTGCCGCTTTCGCTGAAGGACTGGGGCGCGCTTGCCCAGACAATCCGCGAGCGCGTCAATCTGCGGCTCGCTCCCGGCGCGTCGCGGCGTTATTTCTGGGAAAAATTCGTCGATCGGGCCTTCACCGAAAGGCTGGATGAGGGCAGCGAGGAACGGCTGCTTGCGGATATCGGAATGCAGGCTGCGCGGGCAGGATTGGGGCGCGGCCTTGTGACGCTTGTGGGCGCAGGACCGGGCGATGCCGAACTGCTGACGCTGAAAGCGGTGCGCGCTTTGCAGGCGGCCGATGTCATACTGTTCGACGATCTCGTTTCAGCCGAGGTGCTTGAACTGGCGCGACGGGAGGCGAAGCGCATGCTGGTCGGCAAGCGCGGCGGCCGGGAAAGTTGCCGGCAGGAAGACATCAATGACATGATGATCCGCCTCGCCAAGGCCGGCAAACGGGTGGTGCGGTTGAAATCCGGCGATCCGATGATTTTCGGGCGCGCCGGCGAGGAGATCGCCGCGCTGGAAGCCGAAAATATCCCGGTCGAGATTGTGCCCGGCATCACTGCCGCAAGTGCGATGGCCTCGCGTCTGGGTGTTTCCCTGACCCATCGCGACCATGCGCAGTCGGTACGCTTCATCACCGGCCATTCCCGGCAGGGCAAGCTGCCGGAGAATATCGACTGGCAATCCCTGTCAAACCCTTCCGTGACCACGGTTTTTTACATGGGCGGGCGAACCGCAGCCAGCATAGAGGCCTGCCTGCTCGCTCACGGCATGCCCGCTTCAACGCCCGTTGCGGTCATGATTTCCGTCAGCCGGGCGAATGAGCAGCGATGGTGCGGCCCCCTGATGGAACTCGGTGCCGCCGTCAAGAGACTGGGCGTGAACGAACCTGTGCTGATCGGTATCGGCGATGTATTTGCTGTCGCCTCCTCGGCAATGTCCCGCTCCAACCTGTTGATTGAGAAAGTCGGCTAAATAATATCGTCAAGTGGCTTCAAGCCCTGCCTGCGGAACCGCATTTCGCTGTTTTGATACCGCCACCATCGCTACTGCAAAACCGTCCCTTGACATTGGTTTTTCGTTCGCTCTTCAATAAAACGAAAAAATTGAAAGAGGAGGGAGGGTGAAATGCTGCTCACACCGCGTCAGGAGGAAATCGTTGCGCTGGCGAAGGCCAATGGGCGGGTGCTGGTCGATGAGCTGGCGGCGCGGTTTTCGGTGACACCCCAGACGATCCGCAAGGACTTGAACGATCTCTGCGATACGCGGGTTCTGACCCGCATCCATGGCGGCGCGCTTTTTCCAAGCGGCAACGAAAACGTCAAATACGAGGCGCGTCGGGCGATAGCCTCTTCCGAAAAGCAGGCGATCGGTGCCGCCGCCGCCGCCCTCATCCCCAACAACTCGTCACTTTTCATCAATATCGGCACGACGACCGAAGCCGTGGGCGAAGCGCTGGCGGATCATCACGAGTTGATGGTCATTACCAACAACATCAATGTTGCCAACAGGTTGAGGGTCTTCCCCGGTATCGAGGTGGTGATTGCCGGCGGTGTCGTGCGCGGTTCCGATGGCGGTATCGTCGGCGAGGCGGCGGTGGATTTCATTCGCCAGTTCAAGGTGGATTTCGCCGTCATCGGCGTTTCGGCCATCGATGAGGACGGCGCCTTGCTGGATTTTGACTTTCGTGAGGTGAAGGTCGCGCAGGCAATCATCTCCAATGCGCGCCATGTCATTCTCGTGTCGGATTCGCTCAAATTCGAGCGCACGGCTCCGGTTCGTATCGGCCATCTTTCCCAGGTGCATACTTTCATCACCGATCATTGTCCGGTGGATTCGATCCGGTCCATCTGTGCCGATCATGACGTCCGGTTGATCGAAACCGAGATGCGCGAGTCCTGATCGGGACGATCTATCAATTTCGTTTGACATTCGTTTTGTCTTCGAATTAGATGTTCGTGCTTTCAATATGTCGATGGGGAGAGCGTCGATGAAAGCGCGGGAGGATTCATGTCTGACGAGGCAATTCACGATATTTTCGTGATCGGCGGCGGTATCAATGGCTGCGGCATCGCGCGTGATGCCGTCGGCAGAGGTTATTCCGTCGCACTTGCGGAAATGAACGATTTTGCCTCCGGCACGTCTTCCGCCGCTACCAAGCTCATACATGGCGGTTTGCGTTATCTCGAACATTACGAGTTTCGTCTCGTGCGCGAAGCGCTGATGGAGCGTGAGGTGCTGTGGGCTATGGCGCCGCACATCATCTGGCCCATGCGCTTCGTACTGCCGTTCCAGAAGGGCGGGGTGCGCCCGGCCTGGCTCGTGCGTCTCGGGCTATTTCTGTACGACCATCTCGGCGGCCGCAAGCTTCTGCCTGCGACCCGCTCGCTCGATCTGCGCCGCGATCCCGCCGGGAAACCTTTGAAACCGATTTTTGCCCGCGCCTTCGAATATTCGGATGGCTGGGTGGACGATGCCCGCCTGGTGGTGCTGAATGCCCGCGACGCTGCCAATCGCGGCGCGCTCATCCTCAACCGCACGCAGGTGTTTTCAGCCCGGCGCGAAGGCGCCTTCTGGCGAGTCGAAACGAAAAATGCGGCCGGAGAGGCCAAGACCTACCGGGCGCGCATGCTGGTGAATGCCGCGGGTCCCTGGGTGGACAAGGTGTTGTCCTCGGCATTCGGCAAAAACAATGTCCATAATGTCCGCCTGGTGCAGGGCAGCCACATCATCGTGCGCAAGAAATTTTCCGATCCGCGTGCGTATTTTTTCCAGAATCCGGACGGGCGGATCATCTTCGCCATTCCCTATGAACAGGACTTTACGCTGATCGGCACGACGGATCGCGACTATACCGCCGACCCCCGGGCTGTTAAGATCAGCGACGAGGAGATCAGCTATCTTTGCAATGCGGCGAGCGAATATTTCGCTGAACCGGTGAAGCCTGAGGATATCGTCTGGACCTATTCCGGCGTGCGCCCGCTATTCGATGACGGGGCATCGAAGGCGCAGGAAGCGACCCGCGATTATGTGCTGAAAACCGAAGGGGCGGAAGGCGGAGCGCCGCTTCTCAATATTTTCGGCGGCAAGCTCACCACCTATCGGCGGCTTGCCGAACATGCTCTTGAAAAAATCGGCGATGCGCTGGGTGAAAAGGGCGCGCCTTGGACGGCGGGCTCACATCTGCCGGGTGGGAATTTCGGCGCGGAGGCCTACAACGCGGAGGTTTCGGCGCTGCGGTCGCGTTACCCCTTTCTTAAAGAGCGTCATGCGGAGCGGCTTGTGCGCTGCTACGGAACGGATGCGGCGGTACTGATCGGCGATGCCACAGAGGCGGCGGCGCTGGGGCGGTATTTCGGCGGTACGCTCTACGAAGCTGAGGTTCGCTGGCTGATGGCGCAGGAATGGGCGCTGACGGCCGAGGATATTCTGTGGCGCCGCACCAAGCAGGGCCTCTTTTTTACCCCGGAAGAGGTGCGTGCGCTGGAGGATTATGTCGAAGACATTGCAGGTGGGCGCTTAAGGGCAATCTGACGATCCGGATAAAAGCGGAGGAGGCTTTGGATCACCATGCTTGAATTGCGAAACGTCTCGAAGATGGTTGGCGGTGAATATCATATTCACCCGACCGATCTGACGTTGCAGCGCGGAAGCCTGAACGTCCTGCTTGGACCGACACTTTCGGGCAAGACGACGCTGATGCGGCTGATGGCCGGGCTGGACAAGCCGAGCGCCGGCTCGATCTTTTTCAATGGCGAAGACGTAACGGGTTTTCCGGTGCAGAAGCGCAACGTCGCCATGGTCTATCAGCAGTTCATCAACTATCCGGCGCTCAGCGTTTATGAAAACATCGCCTCGCCCATGCGCGTTGCCGGCAAGGACCAGTCGACCATCGACAGGGAAGTGAGGAAAGCCGCCGAGCTTTTGAAGCTGACGCCCTATCTAGACCGTACGCCACTCAATCTTTCCGGCGGCCAGCAGCAGCGCACAGCACTCGCCCGCGCCATCGTCAAAAACGCCAATCTGGTGCTGCTTGATGAGCCGCTGGCCAATCTCGATTACAAGCTGCGCGAAGAGCTGCGCGAGGAGCTGCCGCGCATCTTCGCCGAATCCGGCGCCATTTTCGTTTATGCCACCACCGAACCTTCCGAGGCGCTGCTTTTGGGCGGCAATACCGCAACGCTCAACGAGGGCAGGGTAACGCAGTTCAGCCACACCATCGAGGTTTACCGGCGCCCGGTGGATATCGTCACCGCCGAAATTTTTGCGGACCCGCCGCTCAATACCATCGAGGTCGTCAAGGCGGGCGGCGCATTCACCCGTGCCGACCAGGCGGTAATTGCGGTGCCCGCGCATCTTGCCGCCGTGCCGGATGGACCTTTGACCATCGCTTTCCAGCCGCATCATCTTTTCCCGCAAGCGAAGGGCGAGGCCCGCCAGTCGATCCGGGCGCGGACGCTGATTTCGGAAATCGCCGGATCGGAAAGCTTCGTGCATGTAGAATTTTCGGGCCGGCGCTGGGTCATGCTGGCGCATGGCATTCACGACATCGAGCCGGACAGGGACATAGAACTGTTTCTCGATACAAAACACCTGATGGCCTTTGACGCGAATGGCCGCGCCATCGGCAAAGCGGCTTGAGGGAGATCGATCATGGCACGCATCACGCTCGATCACATCCGCCACGCTTATAACGCAAAGGCGCAGGCTGCCGGCGACTATGCGCTGAAGGAAGTCCACCATGAATGGGAAGACGGCGGGGCCTACGCGCTGCTGGGGCCTTCCGGCTGCGGCAAGACCACGCTGCTCAACATCATTTCCGGGCTGCTGCGCCCCTCCGAAGGCCGCATCGCTTTTGACGGAACCGACGTGACGGATTTCGCCACGGAAGACCGCAATATTGCGCAGGTGTTCCAGTTCCCGGTCGTTTACGACACGATGACGGTCTACGACAATCTGGCCTTTCCGCTGCGCAACCGGCATGTGCCGGAAGCCGAAGTCGACCGCCGGGTGCGGGAAATCCTGGAAATGACCGATCTTTCCGGCATGGCCAAACGCCATGCGCGTGGTCTGACGGCGGATCAGAAACAGAAGATTTCGCTGGCGCGCGGGCTGGTGCGGTCCGATGTCAACGCGATCCTCTTCGATGAGCCGTTGACGGTCATCGATCCGCACATGAAATGGGTGTTGCGCTCGCAGCTGAAGCGGTTGCACCGGCAATCCGGTTTCACCATGGTCTATGTGACCCACGACCAGACCGAAGCGCTGACCTTCGCCGACAAGGTTGTGGTCATGTATGACGGGCAGATCGTCCAGATCGGCACGCCGGCTGAGCTCTTCGAGCGGCCGGGCCATACATTCGTCGGTTATTTCATCGGCTCGCCCGGCATGAACGTGCTGCCCGCCAGTATCGCCGGCGCGACCGCAATGGTCGGCGGCCTCGACGTACCGCTGGCCGGTGCGCCAAAGGTTGAGGGAGGGCAACGCATCGAGATCGGCATCCGTCCAGAATTTGTCCGGCTGGAACGGGGCGGCATGCCCATCATTGTCGACAAGGTCGAGGATATCGGCCGGCAGAAGATCGTGCGCGCCCGGTTTGCCGGACAAAAGCTTGCGATTGTCGTTGCCGAAGACGAGGAAATCCCGGCTGAAGCGGGCGTTCGCTTCGATCCGGCCGCCATTGGCGTCTTCGCCGATTCCTGGCGTGTAAAGATGGGGGCCTGACCATGGAAAAGAGCTGGAACAACAAGGCATGGTTCATGGTGCTGCCGGTGCTGGTGCTGGTCGCCTTTTCCGCCGTCATTCCGCTGATGACCGTCGTGAATTATTCGGTGCAGGATACGTTCGGCAATAACCAGTTCTTCTGGGCGGGAACGCAATGGTTCGAGGACATTCTCCGTTCCGCCCGTTTCTGGGATGCGTTGGGCCGCAACCTTTTGTTTTCCTGCATTATTCTGGCGATTGAAATTCCGCTCGGCATCTTCATCGCGCTCAAGATGCCGAAATCCGGCATCGGCGTGCCCGTCTGCCTTGTCACCATGGCGCTGCCGCTGCTGGTGCCGTGGAATGTCGTCGGCACGATCTGGCAGGTTTTCGGCCGCAGCGATATCGGTCTGCTCGGCTATTACGCCAATCAACTCGGGCTCGATTACAACTATGTCAACGATCCGGTCGATGCGTGGATCACCGTGGTCATCATGGATGTCTGGCACTGGACGAGCCTTGTCGTGCTTCTGTGTTACGCCAGTCTCGTCTCCATTCCGGACGCCTATTATCAGGCGGCAAGGATCGATGGCGCGTCGCGTTTTGCGGTGTTCCGGTACATCCAGCTGCCGAAGATGAAGCGGGTACTGCTGATCGCCTTCCTGCTTCGTTTCATGGACAGTTTCATGATCTATACCGAGCCTTTCGTCGTCACCGGCGGCGGCCCGGGCAATTCCACGACCTTCCTGTCGATAGATCTCGTTAAGGTTGCGCTCGGCCAGTTTGACCTCGGGCCGGCGGCAGCCATGTCGCTGATCTACTTCCTCATCATCCTGCTGCTGTCTTGGGTGTTCTACACCGTCATGACCAGCCACGACGCGGAGACTTGAGACATGAGCGCCTCGAATGTCACCACAAGCGTGGAGCGCAACGGCATCGGCAGTTCGCCGGTGAGAGCGAATGCGACGGGGCGATCCGGACTTGCCGTCAATGCGCGGCGTCGCCGCCATGGGCCGTCGCGTTTTTCCTGGCTGGTCCCGACGATCTATATCCTGCTGCTGCTTGTTCCGATCTACTGGCTCGTCAATATGAGCTTCAAGACGAACACGGAAATCGTCTCGTCCATGACGCTTTATCCGCATGAGCCGACGTTGCAGAACTACCGGACGATCTTTACCGATTCGTCCTGGTATTCGGGCTATATCAATTCAATCATCTATGTCGTGATGAACATGGTGATTTCGGTCGCGGCTGCGCTGCCGGCGGCCTACGCCTTCTCGCGTTATCGTTTTCTGGGCGACAAGCACCTGTTCTTCTGGCTTTTGACCAACCGCATGGCGCCGCCCGCCGTCTTCGCGCTGCCCTTCTTCCAGCTGTATTCGGCTTTCGGGCTGATCGATACGCATATAGCCGTGGCGCTGGCGCATTGCCTGTTCAACGTGCCGCTGGCGGTGTGGATTCTCGAAGGCTTCATGTCCGGCGTGCCGAAGGAAATCGACGAGACCGCCTATATTGACGGCTACTCCTTCCCGAAATTCTTCGTGAAGATTTTCATGCCGCTCATCGCTTCCGGCATTGGTGTCGCCTGCTTCTTCAGCTTCATGTTCTCGTGGGTCGAGCTTCTGATCGCCCGCACGCTGACGACGACGGACGCAAAACCGATCGCTGCGACCATGACACGCACCGTTTCGGCCGCCGGTATGGACTGGGGCTTGCTTGCCGCCGCCGGCGTGCTGACGCTGATCCCCGGCGCGCTGGTGATCTGGTTCGTGCGCAATTATATCGCCAAGGGCTTTGCGCTCGGGAGGGTTTGACCATGATGAAGATGCCCGATTTTACCTGGATGGCGTGGACTTGGCAGACGGGTGCGTTTTTCGGCGCTATCGCCGTGCTGCTCGTCGGCATGTGGGTGTGGGAGCAACTCTCGCCCGGCGGCAATCCCCGCTTCGGCCTGTTGCGCTTCGAGACCACGCGGGGCGACAGGTTGTTCATCTCGCTGCTCGGCAGCGCCTTCATTCATCTCGCATGGCTCGGGCTGGTCGGCCCGAACCTGTGGTGGGCTCTCGCTCTATCCTTGGTCTACGCCATCGGCGTTTTCCGTTTTGTCTAGAGCAGGAAACGGTGCGGCGGAGGAAAACCGCACCCGTAGACTTCATGCAATCGCAAACCCTTGGGAGGACTGATATGCGACGGCATTTGATGACGACGACGGCGGCCATGCTGCTGGCAATGACGGGTTCCGCTTTCGCCGGAATGGAGGAAGCAAAGCAGTTTCTGGATAAGGAAATCGGCGACATGTCGTCCCTTTCCCGTGCGGATCAGGAAAAGGAGCTGCAATGGTTTGTCGATGCCGCGAAACCTTTTGCGGGCATGGAAATCAAGGTCGTTTCGGAATCTCTGACGACCCATGAATATGAATCCAAGGTTCTGGCCCCGGCCTTCACCGCCATTACCGGCATCAAGGTCACGCACGACCTGATCCAGGAGGGTGACGTTGTCGAAAAAATCCAGACCCAGATGCAGACCGGCCAAAACCTTTATGACGGCTGGGTCAACGATAGCGACCTCATCGGCACCCATTGGCGCTACCAGCAGGTGCGCAACCTGACCGACTTCATGGCCAATGAAGGCAAGGACGTCACCAATCCCGGTCTCGACCTTAAGGACTTCATCGGCAGCGCCTTTACGACGGCGCCGGACAAGAAGCTCTACCAGCTTCCGGATCAGCAGTTCGCGAACCTCTACTGGTTCCGTTACGACTGGTTCAACGATGAAAAGAACAAGGCCGATTTCAAGGCTAAATACGGGTATGACCTCGGCGTGCCGGTCAACTGGTCGGCCTATGAGGATATTGCCGAATTCTTCACCGGCCGGGATGTCGACGGCAAGAAGGTCTTCGGCCATATGGACTATGGCAAGAAGGACCCGTCGCTCGGCTGGCGCTTCACAGATGCCTGGCTTTCCATGGCCGGCAACGGCGACAAGGGCCTGCCGAATGGTCTGCCCGTCGATGAATGGGGCATCAAGGTCAACGACAAGTCGCAGCCGGTCGGCTCCTGCGTGGCGCGCGGCGGCGATACCAACGGTCCGGCTTCGGTCTACTCCATCGAGAAATATCTTGAATGGCTGAAGAAATATGCGCCGCCGGAGGCGCAGGGCATGACCTTCTCCGAATCCGGTCCGGTGCCGGCGCAGGGCAATATCGCCCAGCAGATCTTCTGGTATACGGCGTTTACCGCCGATATGGCCAAACCCGGCCTGCCGGTCGTGAACGAGGACGGTTCGCCGAAATGGCGTGTCGCACCTTCGCCACATGGCGTCTACTGGAAGGACGGCATGAAACTCGGTTATCAGGATGTGGGTTCGTGGACGCTGATGAAATCCACCCCCGACGACCGCGCCAAGGCCGCCTGGCTCTACGCGCAGTTCGTGACCTCCAAGACCGTGGATGTGAAGAAGAGCCACGTGGGCCTGACCTTCATTCGCGACACCACCATCCACCACAAGAGCTTCACGGACCGGGCCTCCAAGCTCGGCGGTCTCATCGAGTTCTATCGTTCGCCGGCCCGCGTGCAATGGTCGCCGACCGGCACCAACGTTCCGGATTATCCGAAGCTGGCGCAATTGTGGTGGCAGGCGATCGGGGATGCTTCGTCGGGTGCGAAAACCGCGCAGGCCGCGATGGACTCTCTCTGCGCTGAGCAGGAAAAGGTCATGAGCCGTCTGGAACGCGCTGGCGTGCAGGGCGATATCGGCCCGAAGCTGGCGGAAGAGCACGATATCGAATACTGGAACAAGGATGCCGTTTCGAAGGGCAATCTGGCGCCGCAGCTGAAGATAGCCGACGAAAAGGAAAAACCGGTCACCGTCAATTACGACGAACTGGTCAAAAGCTGGCAGAAGTGATTTCTGCGTAAAATCTGAAACCGGGGCGGCTTGCCGCCCCGGTCATTGCGTCTGAAAGGGAGTGGCATGATGGGCGGTTATATTCTGGCGATCGATCAGGGAACGACATCGACACGGTCGATGGTCTTTGATCGCGACATGCGGGTCATCGGTGTCGGGCAGCGAGAATTTCCGCAACATTTCCCGGCCTCGGGCTGGGTTGAACACGATGCCGAGGATATCTGGAGAAGCGTGCTCGAAACCATTCGGCTGGCGCTTGCCGATGCCGGCATCGCCGCCTCCGATATCGAGGCGATCGGCATTACCAACCAGCGCGAAACGACGGTACTGTGGGACAGGAACACGGGCGAGGCCGTGCATCGGGCCGTGGTCTGGCAGGATCGGCGCGCCGCGCCCATCTGCGAGGATCTAAAACGCCGGGGACTTGAGCCGCTGTTTTCGAAAAAGACCGGCCTGTTGCTCGATCCCTATTTTTCCGGCACGAAGCTGAAATGGCTTCTGGACAGCGTCAGCGGTCTTCGCGAAAAAGCCGTGAAGGGAGAAATCTGCTTCGGCACTGTCGACAGTTTCCTGATTTATCGCCTGACTGGCGGCCGCCGCCATGTCACCGACGCCACCAATGCCTCGCGGACGCTGATCTACAATATCGAAGAAAATACATGGGACGATGAGCTTCTGTCGATCCTCGACATTCCCAGCGCCATGCTGCCGGAAGTGCTGGATTGCGCCGCCGATTTCGGCGTGACCGACAAGTCGCTGCTGGGCGCGGAAATTC
This sequence comes from Agrobacterium sp. ST15.16.055, assembly GCF_027956555.1. Classification (NCBI taxonomy): domain Bacteria; kingdom Pseudomonadati; phylum Pseudomonadota; class Alphaproteobacteria; order Hyphomicrobiales; family Rhizobiaceae; genus Agrobacterium; species Agrobacterium sp. ST15.16.055. Next base: position 145,791 of record NZ_JAQKGN010000007.1, on the reverse strand, counting down.
CGATCCTGGGTGTGGCCGGCGACCAGCAGGCAGCCGTCATCGGCAATGCCTGCTTCGAGCCGGGCATGATGAAATCCACCTACGGCACGGGCTGCTTTGCGCTCCTTAATACCGGCACGGATCGCGTCGCCTCGACCAACCGGCTGCTGACGACCATCGCTTACCGTCTCGACGGTGTCACCACCTATGCGCTGGAAGGCTCCATTTTCATTGCCGGTGCCGCCGTGCAATGGCTGCGCGATGAGCTTGGTTTCATCTCGGTCGCTTCCGAGGTTAGCGCACTTGCGGAAAAGGCCGACGCCCATCAGCGTGTCTATCTGGTTCCGGCCTTCACCGGTCTTGGCGCGCCCTATTGGGACGCGGAGGCCCGTGGCGCGATTTTCGGGCTGACGCGTGGCACCGGTCCAGCGGAATTCGCCCGCGCGGCGCTGGAAAGCGTCGCCTATCAGACCTTCGACCTGCTGGACGCCATGCGCAAGGACTGGGCGGGAGACAACGGCAAGACAGTGCTCCGGGTCGATGGCGGCATGGTCGCTTCGGATTGGACTATGCAGCGGCTGGCGGATATTCTTGCGGCACCGGTCGATCGGCCGGTTTTTCTGGAAACAACCATTCTTGGAGCGGCCTGGCTTGCCGCCTCACGCGCCGGCATCTGGCCGGACCGCAAGGCCTTCGCCGAGCATTGGCGGCGTGATCGCCGTTTCAGCCCCGCAATGGAAGAGGCCGAAAGGAAAGACGCCATTGCCGGCTGGCGCGATAGCGTCGGTCGCTGCCTGTCGCGACGGGAGAATTGAACAGGCTACACGAAACTGCCGGGTGCGATGCTCTTGCTGGAAACGAGATCGGAAAGCGCGCGCACCAGCTTCGCATCCGCGCCCTTGCTTGGTTGAAGCACGAATTCCACGTCCTCCAGCGGCGGTAGCACGCCTGAGGTAATTTCCTTCAGGCCTGCCGGTGCCATGCTGCGCGGCTGCACCAGAATGCCCATGCCCGCCCTTGCTGCCGCGGTCAGCCCGCTGAGACTGCCGCAGGTGCAGACGATCCGCCACGCGAGGCCGGCCCGGTGGAGCGCATCCTGCGCCGCCTTTCGGGTGATGCTCGGCGGCGGAAAGGCAATCAGCGGCAGCGCATCCGGCTGGTTCAGCATCCGCTCCGGGTCGCGCGCCAGCCACACGAGCGGTTCGCGGTAGAGAAAGTGCCCGAGCTTGTCGCCAAGACGGCGTTTGGCGAGCACCACATCCAGTTCACCATTGTCCTGCATCTGGTAAAGCACGCCGCTCAGCGAAACCGTCAGTTCCAGATCTACGAGGGGATAAAGGCGGATGAACTCTTCCAGAATGGCGGTTAGCCGGCTGGCGACAAAATCTTCCGACACACCAAGCCGCAGCCGTCCGCGCAGACGGTTCTCGCTGAAGAGTGAGGAGACCTTGCTGTCGATATCAAGCATATTGCGGGCATAACCCAGCAGCGCCTCACCTTCACCCGTCAGTTTTACCTGATGGGTGCTGCGCGCGATCAGCCGGCGGCCAAGTGCGGTCTCAAGCCTTTGAATATGCTGGCTGACGGTGGACTGGCCAATCCCCAGCCGTTCGGCCGCCAGCGTGAAGCTGCCGGTCTGGTGAAGCATCACGAAGCTGGCAAGATGTTGAAGGTTCAGCATTATCCTGAATCGCGATAACTGTTAATCTTTGCATCGGAATTCATGATGAGCGATAGTAACGCGCGTTTCAAGCAAAACCGATGCCGGAAAGACCTCCCATGACCCGCTTCCTACCTGATCGCTTCACCATGATGCTGGTGGCCACCGTACTTTTGGCTTCCATTTTGCCGATCAGCGGTGAGCCGGCGGAGTATTTCGGGCTGGCGACAAAACTCGCGATAGCGTTGCTGTTTTTCCTCCACGGCGCGCGGCTTTCCCGGGATGTGGTGATTGCCGGTATCCTGCACTGGCGCCTGCATCTGGCGATCCTTCTCGTGACCTTCGGCCTGTTCCCGCTGCTCGGCGTGGCGATCGGTTTCATTCCCGAGAATATTCTGCCTGCCCCGCTTTATATGGGCATGTTGTTCCTCTGCGTGTTGCCATCCACCGTGCAGTCCTCCATTGCCTTCACCTCCATGGCGGGCGGAAACGTGCCGGCGGCAATTTGTTCTGCCTCCGCTTCGAATATTTTCGGCATGTTCCTCACCCCGCTGCTGGTTGGCCTGCTGTTTACGGTGGGCGGCCATGGCGGTGGATTTTCGCTGGATGCGTTTCTGCAAATCTTTCTGCAACTGCTTCTGCCCTTTATCGTCGGTCAGGTTTTGCAGCCGTGGATCGGCGACTGGATCAGGGCGCGCAAGAAATTGCTGGCGCCGGTCGATCGCGGCTCCATCCTTATGGTCGTTTATCTCGCTTTTTCCGATGCGGTTATCGAAGGCATCTGGCACACATTTTCGCTCAGGGATATTGGCGTGGTCATCGTCATCAATATCCTGCTGCTGGCGCTTGTTCTGTGCGTGACGATGTTCGGCAGCCGTTTGCTGGGTTTCGACAAGGCCGATGAAATCACCATCACCTTCTGCGGTTCGAAAAAGAGCCTCGCCAGCGGCGTGCCCATGGCGGGCGCCATCTTCGCCGGCCAGAGCATCGGCGCGATCGTCCTGCCAATCATGCTTTTTCATCAGATTCAGCTGATGGTCTGCGCGGTTCTGGCTCAGCGTTACGCGCGCAAGGCCCATGAAAAAGCGGCGATGCCGGAACCGGTTGCCACGGAAGGTGCGGCTGCTTCCAGCCGCTGACGCGAGGGTTCTCCGCAAATAAAACGGCCCCATGAAGGGGCCGTTCGTTTTGCATGAAGGAAAGCTTAGTTGACCTGAGCCGGCGAAATCTGGGCTTCTATGGTCTTCGGCGCATCTGCGCTGTCGGACGAGATCGCAATGCGGCGCGGCTTCATGGCTTCCGGAATATTGCGGACGAGGTCGATGTGGAGCAGGCCGTTCTTCAGGGAAGCGGTCTGGACTTCGACGTGATCGGCAAGCTGGAAGCGACGCTCGAAAGCGCGCGTGGCGATACCGCGATAAAGAAACTCGCCTTCCGTGGATTTCTCATCCGCGGATTTCTCGGCTTTTACAGTCAGCGCATTGGCGCGGGATTCGATGCTGAGTTCGTTCTCATCGAAACCAGCGACGGCCATGGTGATGCGATAGGTGTTCTCGCCGGTCCGCTCGATATTGTAGGGCGGATAGGACTGGGCCTGCTCGGGCTGGCCGAGGCCGTCAAGCATCGAGAAAAGACGGTCGAAGCCGACGGTGGAACGATAGAGGGGGGAAAAATCAACGTGACGCATGGTGTCCTCCTTAAGAAGCGACTGTTTGCGGTTAAGCCCGGCATCCCGTTCTGGCGACGGCCGGACATGTGGCGCGGTCCCGTTCTGGCGACCGCATGAATGAGATGGGAATGGCTTGCCGCCGCGTCAAGGGGGCGTGAAAAGGCGAAAGCAACATGAACCATGGCTGAACGTCAGGTTCCGGCATCGTTCAGTTTGAGAGCCATAAAACATCGGTCATCGGAGACATTCTCCGTGGACAGAAGCAATAACGTCCCTTCTTCTTCTGTCTTATTCGCCGGAACCGCGACTGCTTTAACCGACGGTTCCGGCAATTTTTTCTTTGACCTTCCCGCGCCGCCGACCTATCCCGAAGAGGCAGAAAAGCCGGAAAAGACCGATGATCGAAGCCACATTGCGCGCCAGCGAAGACAACCCGGTTCCCGACAACCATACCGTCGGATATTTTACCGGCTATCGCGGCAAACAGCTTCGCTATGCGATCTTTCGCGCCAGCCGCCAGGTGGCCCGCGGAACCGTGGTTCTGCTGCATGGCAGGAACGAATGTATCGAGAAATATTTCGAAACGGTGAGCGATCTCACCGCCATGGGTTTCTGGGTTGCGACCTTCGATACGCGCGGGCAGGGCGGTTCCGAAAGATTGCTGAAAAAACCGGGCGCCGGGCATGTGCGAAGGTTCTCCGACTACCAGCGTGATATCGGCCTTTTTCTCGAACAGGTGGTGTTGCCGGATACGCGGCTGCCGTTCTTCATGATCGCGCATTCCACCGGCGCGCTTGCAGCGCTTGCCGCCGCGCCCGGCCTGTCGAACCGGATCGACCGTCTGGCGCTTTGCTCGCCCTTCATCGAGCTGGACAGCCAGCAATCCGTCCCCTCATCCGTCATTCGGGTGGTGGCGACGGCTCTAAGTCTCGTTGGCCTCGGGCGGGTTCAGCTCGGCAAGGATCAGCGCGAGCGGGATTTTGACGGCAATCCGCTCACCTCGGACTCCAGACGTTTTGCAAGAAATCTCTCGCTGCACAGGCAGTTTCCGGAGCTTTTCATCGGTGCGCCGACGGCGCGCTGGGTCTATGAGGCGCTGAAGACCATGGGACGGGTGGTCACTCAGGACCATCTGACGAATATCACCATTCCGACCCTCATTCTGGCGCCGATGCTGGATACCATTACGCCCTACAAGGCACAGGAAGAACTCTCACGAAATTTCCGGGCAGCGCAGCTTCTTCCGATCACCGGTGCGCGCCACGAATTGCTGCATGAGCGCGATGTTTTCCGCAAACAGGCGCTGGCGGCCATCGACGCCTTTTTCGCGCCGGAGTGATGGCCGCTTAAGCGGGCTGCCTAGAGTTTCGAGAGAATGGCAAGAGCTTCTTCGTGCACGGCCTTGGAGCCGGCCGCCAGAATGCGCCCGCCATTTTCCGGACGCCCGCCATCCCAGGTCGTCATGATGCCGCCGGCCTGCTCGATCACAGGGATCAACGCGCCGACATCATAGGGCTTCAAGCCGGATTCGATCACCAAATCGACGTGGCCGGCCGCAAGCAGGCAATAGGCGTAACAATCCACGCCGTAGCGGAAAAGGCGGACCTGATCCTGTACTTTTTCGTAGAAGGGCTTTTCTTCCGCAGTAAAGATGTGGGGTGTCGTAGTGAACAGCACGGCGTCCGATAGCGACGCACAGTCGCGCGTGTGGATTTTCCGCTCGCCATCCGGCCCGAAATACCAGGCCGCTTCGCCATCGGCGAAATAACGCTCCTTCGTGAAAGGCTGGTCCATCATGCCCATGGTGGCGCGGCCGGCGGACTGGAAACCGATCAGCGTGCCCCAGACAGGCACGCCGGAAATGAAGGCGCGTGTGCCGTCAATCGGGTCTATGACCCAGATGTGATCGCGGTCGAGACCAATATTGCCGTGTTCTTCGCCCAGAATGCCATGCTGCGGAAAACGCTGTTCGATAAGCGCGCGAATAGCTGTTTCTGCCGCCTGATCGCCTTCTGTCACCGGATCATAGCCGCCATCCTGCTTGTTGGTGACGGCAATGCCCGTGCGAAAGCGGGGGAGCGTTTCTGCGCTGGCGGCATCGGCAAGTTTGAAGAAGAAATCCCGGTCGGGCAGCATGCGAAACCTCATTGCCTGGATATTTGGTCTGAATTTTGTGGGGCAATGCATAGACCGGAATCACATCCGCCGTCCACTCATACGAATGGCGGTACCGGTGTTTCCATATTTTCAGCATAAGCCTAAAAAATATGCACATAAAAAAATGATTGACAATTGTGCAATTACTACGTAGCGTGATCCTGCAGTCTTTGACTGTAAATACCCTCCTTGGGTGTTTCCTCCCTAGACTTGACCGCGCCAAGGCGCGGTTTTTTTTGTCCGGCGGGCCGCCAGACGATACGGGATAAAAATTGAAATAGCGGATGATTCGCGCTGCTATTCGGCAGCGAGCGACGTTTCTATCGCGTATTCGGAAACGAAGGCGCCGAGCTGGCGCATGAAGATTTCAAGCGACGCCTGAATGGCGGGAAAATCGGCTTTTTTCAAAAGCGTTTTTTCATCCACGTAAAGCGCTCGGTTGACCTCGATCTGCAGTGCATGGAGAGAGCGGATTGGCCGGCCGTAATGTTCGGTGATGAAGCCGCCGGCATAGGGTTTGTTGCAGACCGCGACGAAACCCAGTTCCTCGAGAAAATGCAGCGCGGCGCGGGAGACTTCCTGGGATGCGCTGGTGCCATAGCGATCGCCGATGATCACATCCGGCCTCAGATTCGAGCCGGCGACGCGAATATTGCCCGGCATGGAATGGCAGTCAATCAGCACCGCCATTCCGAAATTGGCGTGGGTGCGTGAAAGCAGGCGGCGCAGACAGGCATGATAGGGCTTGTAAATCGTCTCGATCCGCGAAAGCGCCTCGTCGACGGGCAGGCGGTGGGCATAGATGTCCATATTCTCGGCGACGATGCGCGGCACTGTGCCCAGGCCGCCGGCGACCCGCATGGAGCCGATATTGGCGTAAGGCGGGAGCGTGCCGTCGAACATGCGGGGATCGAGTTCGTAGGGCTCGCGATTGACGTCCAGATAGGCGCGCGGGAAATTCGCTTTAAGAAGCGGCGCGCCGATCTCCGGCGCCGCCGCGAACAACTCGTCGACGAAGTGATCTTCGGAGCGGCGGATCTCATGCGAATCGAGCCTTGCCGATTCCAAGAAGGAGATGGGGTAGCAGCGGCCGCTATGGGGGGAATTATAGACGAATGGCAGGGTCTGAACGGCAGGTTCCGTTACTTCGAAGAGTTCATATTCACCCGTTACCCAGTCCATTCAGTGCCATTTACCATGTCGCAAACAATCGGGATGTTCATGTTGCCAGTTACGGTGCGGCAAGTCCATACTATCGCCCAAGCAGCGCTATACCGATTCACGTGTTCACAGGATATTTACCGTGAAAATCCTATAATCGGGCTAGGGTATCCCAAACATTGAGTAGTTACGGTCACTTATGATGAATCAGAAAATTCTTCTCGCTGAAGACGACAATGATATGCGCCGCTTTCTCGTCAAGGCGCTGGAAAAAGCCGGTTACAAGGTTTCTTCCTTCGACAATGGCGCCAGCGCCTACGACCGGCTTCGCGAAGAGCCTTTCTCGCTTCTGCTGACTGATATCGTCATGCCCGAAATGGACGGCATCGAGCTGGCGCGGCGCGCCACCGAACTCGACCCGGACCTGAAGGTGATGTTCATCACCGGCTTCGCAGCCGTCGCGCTGAATGCCGATTCGAAGGCTCCGAAGGATGCCAAGGTGCTTTCCAAGCCGTTCCATCTGCGCGATCTCGTGGATGAAGTGAACAAACTCCTTGTGGCGTAAGGCCTCTCAAAAAACCTTCACAAAACCGAAAAAAAGCAGTTGACGCATGAACCGGTTTTGTGGTCTATCCGCCGCCACGGAGGGCGTGTAGCTCAGCGGGAGAGCACTACGTTGACATCGTAGGGGTCACAGGTTCAATCCCTGTCACGCCCACCATCCGAATTTTGATATCATTGAGAAATCCCCTTCTGGGGATTTTTCATTTTTAGCGACTGACACGCTTCTGACACGTGAACTAGCCTTGGAACAGTGTAGGTCACAAGCCAAGCGACTCGAAATAAGCGTCTATGGCCATTCGACCTGCGCTCGAGTAATCCGGCGCGAGAAGCTTTGTCTGGCGTGCGACCGACAATTTGTGCCCGCGGTCGATCATTTCTTTGCGCCCAGCAATCCTGCCTTGCCGAGCGCACCGGATAAAAATCGTTCTCCAGTGTCCGTTCGCCGATCTCCGTGCAAACGCATTTTGTCACATGGCGTGCAGCGTTTTGACGTCGACGGTTGGACCCGCCGGTTCTGCTTTGGCTTCATCGCCGAAAACGCCTGTCGCCCCCTCGAGGAGCTGGTCTTTCCACTGTTTGATCTGGTTGGCATGCACGTCAAACTGCTGCGATAATTCCACCAGAGTCTGCTCGCCGCGGATCGTAGCGAGCGCCACCTTTGCCTTGAGAGCCAGGCTTTGGTTCCGGCGCGGTCGTCTCCTCGTGGTATCTCCTGTTCCTGGCATCTAAGCCGAAGTCAGGCAGAAATTCCACTTATTCTAGCGGTGCAGATTTCCCGAGCCATGTGTGGACGGCCCCGTTTTTGCAAGTGGAAAAAGTAAGTTTCGATGCGGTCGGGTGCAGCCATGTGTCAGGCCTCGACCTGCGGCGCACATGTGGCCGCGGGCCTTGATGAAGTCCGCAGATTGGATCCCAATCACCTCTATGCGCACGAAGCGCTTGGCTCGAAAGGGTTGTCCCAATCCCCGGTTCGACCGGTGCGTCATCAATACTCAGTCCTCATGCAAACCACTTCGAGAAGATATGCCTCCAATGTGGATAGGTATTACGCAACCGCCGCTGCGTAGGATTGCTTCCGGATCAGCAAGGCCCAGACGATGCTCGAGGCGCCCCGAGTGGAATAGCAACATTTGCTCCTCGGGATTTGCGGGACCGGTCCTTGTCAACCTCAGCACGCATTTCATCAGCTGTGGTCTTGTGTCCCTGTCGGCCTCGGATGCGATCGCGCGATGAAAGCTACAATATTTTCCTAATCAGCGCGGCTCAGTGAAATAGCGCCGGCGATCCGTCATCGAATTCCAGGCGTCTAACAACGTCCCCGCCGTCCAGCCTGGAACATATTGGGAACATACACCTGTTTGCAAGTTAAGTTTTTTATCATTGAAATCAAGGGCTCCACTTACAGATGTGATGGTCGCGGGTTCGATTCCAATCAAGACCGCTTACCTCGTAATCGCTCCGCCGTCGTTAACACTCACGGAACACACGTGTGTTGATCAGAGTCGAAGTCCGACGAGGGAGGTTGATTTACGTGGGATGAGGGTCGGAGCTGACAAGCGAATGCGGTCATCTGCAGATGCGGCACCGTGTGTCAGCAAGTCGAGTGCATTAGAGGCGATTTGTTCGAAAGGTACACGCACCGTTGTCAGTGAGGTCGGCAGATGACTGACGATTGGAATGTCGTTATAGCCAACTATTGACACATCATCCGGAACTGAAAGACCCAGGCGCGATAAGCTTGATAGGGCGCCAATTGCCGTATTGTCGTTGACGGCAAAAATCGCCGATGGCCTGTCTTTCAGCCGCATCAACGTTTCGCCTGCGTGCGCTCCTGCATCTATTCCGAAGGTTGAGGGTACGATCCAATCCGGGTGCACGGCGAGGCCAGCCTCGTCAAAGGCCTGGCGATAACCTTCGAGGCGCCGGCGGGCACTGGAGGCATAGGACGGGCCGGCAATCACTCCGATCTTACGATGCCCAAGATCGAGCAAATGTCGTGTCGCCAGATAGCCCCCTAGCCGATCGTCACCTATGGCCGAGAGATTTCTGCCATCGGTACGCAAGGCCAGTACAAAGGGAATGCCCCTCTCCACCAACGTATCTGCAAAATCGTCGCCCTCCCGCGCCGTCGAAAGGATCAGGCCGTCTACGCCCCGCTTCAAAAGCGATTCGGCGGCGAGACGATCTGCACCGGGCTGGTCGTCTGTCGTCGCTACGATAGCAAAACGGCCATTTCGGCTGCATGCTTTGGTCAGCGCTTCGTAAAGCATGGCCATGACGGTATCCGTCAGTCGCGGCACGATGACCCCGATTGTCTGCGTGCTCCCACGCCGCAAACTTGCGGCGGACACATCGCGTACGTAGCCCATGTCTTCTGCAATTTTTCGCACCCGGCGCGCTGTGTCGTTGTCCGAGCGCGGCAGCCGTTCGTCGAGTATGCGCGATACTGTGGACTTCGATACCCCCGCGGCCAATGCGACATCGATTATTGTCACCCGCGTCTGTCGGCTCGTCTCGTCCGTCTTTGTCTCAAAGTCGCTCATTACTGGCACCAATCAATATTCTGCACCGTGATCATGCACCAAAATGGGGATTGACTCCAACATATTCGGAAACGATAGTGGGAACGTTCCCGATAACGATCCCAACGCTGCTTTAGTAGTGGCAGCGAGCACAACAGGAGGAGATGTTCGATGCAAGCAATGGATTTGAGAGGTCTGAGCCCCGCTCCGGTAACCGTTTTCACCCGCGACGGTGAAGTCGACTACGCGGCCAATGCTCGCCTGGCCAAGTGGTTGGTCAGCATGGATGGCGTGAAGAGCCTAGTCATTCTTGGTCACGCTGGGGAGGGCACTTTCCTGACCGAGGAAGAGCGCCTGAAGCTCGTCAGAACCTACGTCGAAGCCGTCGATGGCGCGGTTCCGATTATCGCCGGCATTACTGGCGAAGGCACGAAGGTTGCAGCCGAAGAGGCAAAGAAGTGCAAGGCTGCTGGCGCAACCGGCGCGCTGGTCTATCCCAATCACGGTTGGCTGCGCTTCGGCTTCCAGAAAGGCGCGCCGCAGGATCGCTATAAGGCGATCTGGCAGGAATCCGGGCTTCAGTGCATCCTGTTCCAGTATCCGGATGCGACCAGGGCAAGCTACGACCTGGATACTCAGCTTGCGATCGCTACGCAGGATGGCGTTGTCGCGACCAAAAACGGCGTGCGCAATATGAAACGGTGGTACGTCGAGATTCCTGAGCTCAAGAAGGCAAATTCGAACCTTCAGATCCTCAGCTGCCATGACGAGTGGCTGCTTCCCACTATGTTCGATGTCGACGGTCTGCTTGTTGGATATGGCAACATCGCTCCAGAGCTTCTCATCGACCTGATTGCAGCCGGCAAGGCACAGGATTATTCCCGTGCTCGCGAAATCTTCGAGCGTCTGTTGCCAATCACTCGTGCCGTCTACCACCGCGGTTCGCATATGGAAGGCACCGTTGCACTCAAGCTCGGCCTCGTGCATCGCGGCGTGCTCGACCATGCAACGATCCGCGAGCCGCTGAAGAACCTGGGCGAAAAAGCGGAAGCTGAGATCTTCGCCGCGTTTGAAGCTGCCGGAATCGGTCGAGCCAAGGACTTGATCGCCGCCGAATAAGCACGCGGCCCCGTGCTCCTGGCGACGCGGGGCCAGTTCGCCCGTATTTGATGCAGGATCGACGCACAGCGTGAAGGAGCTGTATCAAGTTGGATGTCACGCCACCGCACGTTTCGGGAGGACGAAGTGTGTATGTGGCTCGAGGAGGAGGACACGCCTGTGCGTGAGCAAAATGATTCCGTGCTGCCGGCCATGCGCGCCGCAGCTGTCGAGAATTCGAAACCGTCTGCCTTGACCTGGAGCAAACGCCTGGCCCTTATAGGTCCGGCTTTCGTTGCTGGCGCCTGGCAGTTTGGTCCCGGCAATCTGACTTCGGCCGTGGAGGCTGGCAGCGCCTATGGCTATTCACTGATCTGGGTAATCGTCTTGTCGACGATCTTGATGATCGCCTTCACCGACATGAGCGTGCGTATCGGTATCATCGCCCGCGGCTCTATAATTCAAACGATCAAGGACACGTTGGGCAAGCCCGTCGGTGTGCTGGCCGGTATCAGTGTCTTTTTCATTACTCTTTGCTTTTCCGTCGGAAATGCCGCGGGTTCAGGTCTTGCGCTCTCCATGCTTTTTGGGGGCTCATCGATCCTGTGGACGCTCGTTTGCAGCTTTGCCGTCGGGTTCATCCTGCTGATGCGCAACGTATACAGCGTTGTGGAGCGCATCCTGCTTGCTCTCGTCGCGATGATGGCAATTGGCTTTGTCTGCAGTGCCATCCTCGCACGACCCGATTGGGTCGCCAGCGCGACCGGTGTCCTTCCAAGCTTCCCCCCAGGCGCCCAACTCCTGATTATCGCCCTTGTAGGAACAAACTTCTCCATCAATGCGGCGTTTTTCACCAGCTACGCTACGCGTGCCAAGGGGACGCGCGCCGACCAGTACCGGGACTCGACGGTCACTGACACGCTCCCGGGCATTATTGCGCCCGGCATAATGACCTGCCTCGTGATCATGGTCGCGGCCGCTGTGCTCGGCCATACGGGGGAGCGTGTGCAGACACTGATGCAGCTTGCCAATGTGTTTCAACCGTTGGCGGGGTCCGTCGGCAGCACGCTCTTTGTCCTTGGCTTCTTCGCCGCCGCCTTCTCGTCCATGCTCGCCAATTCAACCGCGGGCGGGACGCTACTCTCCGATGGCGTTGGTTGGGGCGGTTCGTTCGATGCCCTGCGGACGAAAATTCTGGTCGGATGCGTACTCGCCTTCGGCGCTCTGGTGGTCGTGCTTGCACCCGGGTCACGTGTCCAGTTGATTATCTTCGCCCAGGCAATGACGGTATTGGTGGCACCGTTCCTGGCGGGCCTGCTGATGATCATCTCCAATCGTCGGGAGATGGGCACGCTGCGCAACAAGCCTTTTCAGAACGTGCTCGGCGTCTGCGGTTTTCTGTCCATCCTGGCTGCAAGCGGACTTCTCATCTACAAGCTGTCGGGCATGCTTGGCAGTTGAAGGCGTCAACTGGTTCACTACATGCACGGGGTTGAGCCCCGTGCATGTTCACACTTATCAGCCTTCGGTGTCTGCTCCGAATTGTAGGCGTTGGATCTCATCCGCTTGTTCTTGATTACCGAGTTTTTGATCTGTCGGCGACTGCGTCGATTGCGACGAATTTTTAGATTGTCGTAGGCGCGCGAGAAAACTGCGGTGCCCCGCGTTTGTCTCCGTTCAAGACGGAGAACTGCTATTTCGGTGGCCGGGCTAACGTCCGCGACATCGCTAGATCAGGCGCTGCGGCGCAGCACCGCCCAGGGCTGGACGACGACACGCTACGCTTCTTAACGGCCCTCGATGGGGCGATGTCACGGTAACGCCTTGTGAGGAGCGGTTGCGATAGACGCACATGCATGAACACCTCGCCAGTCAGCTACAAGCGCCATCGCTCAACCGGGCTGATATCGCCGAGATCATGACCATAAAGCGAGCGCGCCTGGTGCGAGCTTGTCCTTGAAATATCATTCCTGCAACCGATAGCGCCGCTCAATGCGGCGCAGGATATTAAAGCTGGCAACGGAGCGGGGGCACGCGCTCCCCCTGCATCCAGGATAGCAGCGTCTTGCTATCGAATGTCTCATCCAGATGAACAATAGCGCGGTGGAGCTGCCAATATGTGTCACCGAAACGACGCATATGGTATCTCAATGCGTCCTGAAAGCTCGCCGGATCATTTGTCGCTTCAAATAGTGCTTCCGGGAAAGGGCCTTATTGCTTTTGGTGCAGGCCCGCGCTGTGTCGACGCAGACCGGGTAAAGGCACCGTCGGTTGCCGCGCATTGCGGCTTCCTGGTTGAGGATGCAGAAGCTGCCTTCCTGGCGGGCGCCATTTTGCCCGAGCTAACTGTCGACTTTGGCGGTCGTCGTTCTTCGGCTGTTGGTGGTGCGCCGAGCCAGCGGATGATTGCATCCAAGCCTGGCCGGAGCTGCTTTTTCAGTTCTGCCGTCAGCTGGGCTTCGATCCCACGGGCCTGACTGATCATCGTCCAGTCGATATGGCCATTCAGAAGCGGTGGCGATGTGCGGGGACCTCTTTTCTCGCCTGATCGATGAAGCGGGGCCTCATCGACTTCCCTCCTTGGCGAAAAAAGCCGTCGCCTTCTTCAGAATATCCCGCTCCTGACGCAAAATCTCATTCTCCCGCCGCAGCCGTTTGAGTTCAGCCGCCTTATCTTCATCGCCTTCACGACGTCCGGGATCATCCATAGCCACATCCCCGCTTCGGCTAAGCCATCGCGTCAGTGTCGACAGCCCGATTCCAAGATCATCAGCTATCTCGCGCCGCGTACGCCCGTTCGTTTCGGCCGCGCGAACAGCCTCACGCTCGTATTCTTTCGTAAAGGCCACTTTCTTCGTCATAACGGTTTCCTTTCAAGTCAAGAAAACCTCTCCACTTTTCCGAAGCAAGTCCATCGTGAAGCCGCGCGCCTCGACTGGAGAGCGACCTGTAGTGATTGCCACAGACGCCGAGTCAGTAAGGACGCGTATTAGTCATTATTGTTTGGAATGTTGAGCAGGTGTCCGCAGGCCTTGCAATGGACCGCGTCAACCTCGTGCCTTTGCAGTCCGCATTTTCCGCACGGAAAGAGTACCTTGCGGGGGCGCACGATCGACTGCGCCAACCTGACGAAGAGAGAAATACCGACAATCATCGTAACCACGGAGGTCAGTTTTCCGAGAGGTCCAGGAAGCGTAATGTCGCCGAAACCTGTCGTCGTCATCGTCGCGACTGTAAAGTAAAGGGCGTCGATGAAGCCGACTAAACCGCTCTGGTGATAGAAGAAGGTCGTGTAGACAAATCCTGTCACCATGAACAGGAAGACGAGGAAGTTAAGTGATGCGCGCGCAACGTCCTTGTAGTGATGGCAACCGAGCCGTTTCAGGATGACGGCGAAGAGCGGGCTTTCGCCCACGGCCCAGAGACGCATCGCCCTCAGGAAAGCAAAATTGAAAAGCGCGTTTGGAAACAACAACGTGGCAAGAATAACAAGATCAATCCAAGTCATCGGCCTCTTGAGGAGCGCGCCTAAAGAGCCAGTCGCGAATGCGCGTGCGAACAGTTCGGCAAGTATCCACACCGCGATCATGTAATCAATGATCAGATAGGAAGGCCCGCTGCGCAAAAATGGCCCGAAAATGAAGAACGAGATGATGCTGACATCGATAACAGCAAGCACAGCTTGCCAACGAAGTGCCCATGTGTCGCGCCCGCGCTCGATACGACGCAACTTCATCTGCAAGATTTCGAGACGAGACGAGACGGACCTTCTGGTTTTTGTCGTGAATATCATTTCTAACGGATAGGCGCGAGTGAAGACCGGGTCAATGCCAAGCAAAAGGCGCGTCATGCGGCAAGGCGGCAACCTTATTGAGGAAGAATATGGAGCCAAATCGTCGTTTCCGCATTCTCCAACAGCGGAAGATGTACAGTCTGTGATGATCTTTTGCCGAAACTTGGGGTAAAATCAAAGAGCATATTTAAAATCCATCTGCTCATACGCATAAGGGAAGGCCATTGCAGCTATGAAATCGTTCATCATCAATCCGCCGGTGTTCTACGGGTCGGTGATTGTCATCACCTTGTTCGTCGCCATCGGTATCGTGCTCCCCGGCCAGGCGGAAGCACTTTTTGGTATCATTCAAGGTTCCATTCTCGGCGCTTTCGGCTGGTTCTACCTGCTTTCTGTCGGCGTATTTCTGGCGGCGATGCTGCTATTGTGTTTCGGCAGGTTTGGCCAGCTCAAACTGGGACCGGACGATTCAGTTCCCGATTTCCGTTTCCTGTCGTGGATTGCGATGTTGTTTGCCGCCGGGATGGGCATCGGTCTCATGTTCTATGCCGTTGGCGAACCGATGACCCACTATATGGCGCCGCCGACCGCCGAACCGAAAAGCGTGGCGGCAATGCGCGAAGCGATGACTGTGACTTTCTTTCACTGGGGCATACACGCCTGGGCGATTTACGCCGTCGTTGGCTTGTCGCTCGCCTATTTCGGTTACCGCTACAACCTTCCGCTGACAGTTCGCTCAGGCTTGTATCCATTGTTGAAGAACAGGATCAACGGCCCGATCGGACACGCGGTCGACATTTTTGCGATTGTCGGCACCATGTTCGGCATTGCGACATCGCTAGGGGTCGGCGTCGCGCAGATCAATGCCGGCCTCAACCACCTTGTCGGCTTGCCGATCAGCACCAGCGTACAGCTTGTCCTGATTGTCGTGGTGACCGGTATGGCCACCATCTCGGTTGTGACAGGCCTGGATAAAGGCGTGAGAATATTATCGGAGACCAATCTGGTTGTCGCCGTACTGCTCATGCTTTTCGTGCTGATCGCCGGACCGACGACACAGCTCTTCCGGGACTTCGTGCAGAATCTCGGCCTCTATCTCGATACGATCGTCCTGCGAACCTTCAACATTTACGCCTACGAGCCCACGCCCTGGATCGATTCGTGGACGCTGTTTTATTGGGCCTGGTGGATTTCCTGGTCGCCGTTCGTGGGAATGTTCATCGCGCGGATATCTCGCGGAAGAACCGTGCGCGAATTTGTTGCTGCCGTGCTGTTCATCCCGGCCGGTTTTACATTCTTCTGGATGACGGTTTTCGGCAACACGGCAATGTTCATTGATACAGGTGTAGCCGCGGGCGCTCTGGGCGCCGCCATCTCGAACGACGTTTCCGTAGGCCTTTTCCGCTTCTTCGAATATTTGCCTCTTTCTGGCGTCACTTCGACACTGGCGGTTCTGCTGGTCTCCATATTCTTCATCACTTCGGCTGATTCCGGGGCGCTCGTGGTGGATTCCATCGCCGCTGGCGGTGAAACGGAAACGACAACGGGCCAGCGGATTTTTTGGTGTTCGATGGAGGGGCTCGTTGCCGCATGCCTGCTGATGGCGGGTGGTCTCACCGCGTTGCAGTCCGCAACCGTCGCCAGCGCATTGCCTTTTACCGTGGTAATGCTGGCCTTGGTCGTGTCGCTGTATCTTGGAATGCAGCAGGATTTAGCGCAGCGTGAGGTGCACAGCAGCCGAAACGTTGGGCCCGCGGAGCCCGCTTCTGGTCAGACCTGGCAACGAAGGCTCGCTCTGATGCTGAGCACCACGACGGAGAGAGAAGTTGCGATCTTCATCGATGACAAGGTCGCACCCGCGCTTGACAAGGTTGCTGCCGAACTTCAGTCGCGCGGGAGGCCGACGGAGGTAGATCGGGAGGGAGCCGGCGTTGTCACCCTTCGATCTCCTGCGTCTGACGTCCGTGACTTTATCTATGGTGTATCGGTCCAGAAACATCGGGTTGCAAGCTTCACCACCATCCGCGCAGGCGAGGCAGAGTTTCGATACGAAGCGAGAACCTTTTTCTCCAGCGGCAATAGCGGTTACGATCTGATGGGCATGTCGCAGGATCAGATCATCAGCGATGTCTTGATTCAATTTGAACGCTACCTGCATCTGGTCAACTCGCCGGAGTTTCAGCTCGTCCATGGCGCGCCGGAACACACGGCATAATGTTCGGATTGCACGAGTTTTGACCACCCGGCACAAGCGACGGTCCGGGTGGTCGCTTTTGAAGGGAGCTGGCGAGTGATGAAGTCAAAGTGGCGGTGGTGGCTGGGCCAGATCGTTCGACGGATATGGTTCAGGGCAACGCTTTTTTCCATGGCTGGTGTCGTGACTGCTCTGCTTGCCGTCGCGCTTTCGCCTTACATCCCGCAAGAACTGCCAACAAAAATAGGCGCGGACGCCGTTGACAAGATTCTCGGTATTATTGCCTCCAGCATGTTGACGGTAACGACTTTCTCATTGAGCACAATGGTTTCCGCCTATTCCGCGGCCACCACCAACGTCACGCCGCGAGCCACGAAACTGGTCATGGAAGACAGTACGACACAGAATGTGCTGGCTACCTTCGTGGGCTCCTTCCTGTTCAGTCTGGTCGGAATAATTGCGCTTACGACAGGTGCATACGGGGATCGCGGACGCCTCATCCTTTTTGTGGTCACCATCGGCGTGATCGTTCTCATTATCGTCACGCTGCTGCGCTGGATTGATCATCTTTCGCGACTTGGGCGAGTGACCGAAACCACGGAGCGGGTTGAACGGACAACGATTGAAGCACTGACGGCATGGGTGGAGACGCCAAATCTCGGCGGTCACAGATTGCTTGAGGGTGACCCGAGATTAGGGGAGCCCAATACGCCCATTCACCAGAACGAGGTTGGCTACGTTCAACACGTCGATGCGACACTTCTCTCCGAGATCGCCGAGGAGTTCGATTTTGACATTTTCATTGTCGCGATAGCGGGCAAGCTGGTTGCACCCAACACTCCGCTGGCCTGGGTTAACGGTGAGGTTCATGACAATGTTTACGAGCGTATCGCCTCGGCTTTTACTATTGGTAATGTCAGGTCGTTCGATCAGGATCCTCGCTTCGGGGCTGCGGTTTTGTCTGAAATTGCCTCCAGAGCGCTTTCACCGGCTATCAACGATCCCGGCACTGCGATTGATGTGATCTCCCGAGCGATACGCGTGCTGTCCGTCTGGGATTTGCAGGACAGCAAAACAAAGGTGGTGCATCCTCGGCTCTTCGTTACCCCAATTCGACTTGAAGACCTGTTTGATGACCTCTTCTTGCCCATCGCCCGAGACGGGGCGTCCATCATCGAAGTCGGGCTTCGATTACAGAAAGCCTTTCTTACCCTATCGAAATTCGGCGATGCGGAGTTCAAGAAGATTGCAATGCTGCACGCGGCGAGCGCTCTCAAGCGTTCTGAAGCAACTGCAATGATTGACGAAGACTTGGCCAGGCTACGAGATACGGCAGCGCTGCTGAACAAAAGCCAGTCGTAACCAGGATGTTTCGCCTGGCCTCTGCTTCCTGCGGAAGAACGAGAATTATAACCGAATGGCAAGACGTTCTCTTTGCGCCTTGGACTATGTTTTCCTGCAACTATTAAATTTACGGGGTGACGCCAAGATCGTCGCCATCAAGCAGCCGAACGGCGTCGTTCACGTCATAGACAAGGTCCTGCTTCCCGAAATGTAACCCTTTCGGCCGTGCAGATGGAAAGGGCTGGCTCCATTCAGGGGGCAGCCCTTTCATTCACGTTTTCATTGTCGCGACAAAGGCTCACATTGCGGGGAGAACGGTGATGTCGCGCAGCTCACCCTCGGCGCCGGTAATGGAACCAATTTCGGTCGCAGCGCCTGTCTCCAGATCGACGGTGTAAAGCATCTTGCCCGCGGCGAGATAGGCAGTGTTCTTGCCGCCTTCTTCTCCCTGGATATCAAAGGCATAGTTTGCCGGCATTTCCTTCAGGCCGAGCTTGCCGATCGCCTTCAATGTTCCGTCATTGGGTTTTGTCTGTTGGATCAGGGCACCGATGGTGGCATCGATATTGTACATTGCCGTTTTCTCGGGCTTGCCGGTCGAGTTGGTGTAGGCCGCGGCGACGATGTTTGGCGTTTCGCCCTTATGCATGTCGCCATCCTCGAAAGCGAGTGCGCCATCCACCGTGACGGCCCCGGTATCGGGATGCACGCGGTGATTTGTCGTGCCCGTCATGAAACGCAGACGGTCAGCGGCAGGATTGAAATCAACGACAACCGGCGCATCGGCAAGGGTAAGCATCTTGTCCATCTTGGCGACCTCGGTCGCAGCGCCGGTTTCGAGATCGATGGTGACAATGTTATGATCCGGCGTCACACCGACGACGGTCTTGTTGCCCGGACGAAAGTCGATGCCGACAAGCCTGTCTACACCAGTCACATCCATCGACTTTGTAACCGCGGGCTTCTCCGTATCGAACATGACGAGGGTCTTGTCTCCCATGAGGCCAAGGACCGGCGCTGAAACGGCAATGCCTGCCGATGCCGTCAGGGCCATTGAGGCGAGAAGAGTGAGGCGGATAGTGCGCATGTGTTTCTCCCGTGAATTGAGCCATTCGGAAGGCGTCGTTTGAACGCTTCCGTCTCTAGGACACGGGGGGCAACGCATTTGGATGCAGACAGGAAAAATTATTTTTAAAGTGCATCCATTAACCTGTCTGATGGGTATTATGCACAGTTGACGGTGCTTTCGATCACGAGTGGAAAGGATTCAAATGCAGACGGGCCCTGTGCCGAACGATCTCGACAGGGCGCTTGCAGCCTGCGCGAAAGGCGATAAAAGCGCCTTGCGCTTGATTTTCGATCGCGAGGCCGGACGTCTGGTCGCGGTCGCCCAACGCATTGTCAAGCGGCGCGAACTGGCCGAGGAGGTCGTTCAGGAGAGCTTTGTGCGGATCTGGACACATGCTCATCAATACCGTGCCGACCAGGGGTCGGCACGAGGGTGGATTTACGCAATCGTTCGCAACCGGGCACTCAATCTTGTCCGTGATACGAGACGCGAGCTCATCGTTGAGGATGTCGAGATGCTTCGCGATGGTGAAGAAGCAACGGAGGTGGTTGCAGTCTGGCAGAAACTCGACAGGAATTCGCGGCTCTATGAGTGTCTCGGAAGTCTCGACGAGACGAAACGCCAGGGAATCCTGATGGCCTATGTCGCGGGATACTCCCATGGGGAAATCGCCGGCAGGCTTCGCATTCCCCTGGGAACAACAAAATCCTGGATCAGGCGAGGGCTTATCGCTCTGCGGGAGTGCATGGCATGAAATTTGATCGCAAAGACATTCCCGATCTTGCCGACGACTACGTTCTGGGATTGCTGGACGCTCTCGAGGCCGAGGCTATTGAAGCTGCACTCGTGCATGATGATGCTCTGCGGGCGGCAGTCTCCAGAAGCCGCGAGCGTTTTCTTCCCCTCGATACCACTGTTGAACCTGCCGCAATCAAAGACGACCTGTGGGAAAAAATTGAAACCCGCCTGTTGCCGCAGACCGGCGCTGCATACGCTACGTCGCCCAAGACAGCAAACGACAATAGGTCTAACAGCTGGCGTGGCATCGCCCTCTCTGCCATTGCCGCGAGTTTCCTCCTGGCCGCGGGTCTGGCCTTCAGCCTTACCCGCCCGATCGATCCGCTCGTGATCGCCGTGCTCCTTGATGAGAACGGTCAGGTTAAGGCTGTTGTCGAGGATTTTGGAAACGAGAAGGCAACCGTGCGGATGCTGGCTGATTTTGCAGTGCCGCGCGACAAGACGATTCAGTTGTGGACCTTACCTTCGAAGGAGGTCGGCCCCGTTTCTCTCGGATTGATCGAGGGTGTGCGTTCAGCAAAGCTAGAAGGGCCGGCTCTGCCGGCTCCCAGAAGCGATCAGCTCTACGAAATCACCCTCGAGCAGGCGGGTGGTTCGCCAACCGGCAGGCCCACCGGGCCCATTCTCGCAAAGGGATTTGCTCGAATGCCGCGATAGGTGTGTTCAGTCCCCGAGAACCGCTCCTTCGCGTCTTGGATCGGCGCTACCGGCCAAACCCTGGGCGGTCAGCTCGATCGCATGCAAACCGGAATTCATCTCACCCGGTTTCACCTCGTAACCCAGCGCCTTCAGCGGTCCTGCCAGCTCCTCCGCGCTGGTGTCTGCCTCGATGTCGTAGGTGCCGAACCGGTTGATGAGATGCGGCTGGGCGACGATCGCCTCAACCGGCATGCCCCAGTCGATATAGGCGATCAGCGCCTGCGCCACATAGCCGATGATCTGGCTGCCGCCGGGCGAACCAATAGCGAGCAGCGGTTTTCCATCTTTCATCACGATAGTCGGGGCCATCGAAGAGCGCGGCCGTTTGCCGGGCTCGACTCGGTTGGCGATCGGCAGGCCGCCATCGTGGGTCTTGAAGGAAAAGTCCGTCAACTCGTTATTGAGCAGGAAGCCATTCGTCATCAGACGCGAGCCGAAACCGCTTTCGATCGTCGTCGTCATCGAAACAACGTTGCCCTGCCTGTCGACGATGACGAAATGGCTCGTCGAGGGCAACTCAAGCGCGGCATCCCGGCCGAAAAGCAGCGCATGGTCCCATTCCGGCTCGCCGGCCTTGACGACATCTTTGGCCAAGGCCTTTTCGCCGTCGAGCAAGCTTGCCCTTTCGCCTAGATAGGCCTTGTCGAGCAGGCCCTTGACCGGTAGCGGCACGAAATCGGCGTCAGCGACGTAACGCTCGCGGTCGGCGAAGGCAAGACGCTGCGCATCGCCGATAATGCGCCAGCTTTCGACATTTTTGGGCCCCAGCGACCTTAGATCGAAGTTCTCCGCCATGCCGAGTATCTGGCCAATGGCGATACCGCCAGAAGATGGCGGCCCCATGCCGCAAACATCAAGCCCACGATAGATAAAGCAGACAGGCTCGCGTTCGATGACGCGATAATTGGCAAGGTCGGAAAGCGACAGCACGCCGGCATTGTCGGCCGCCTCGCGCACGGTTTTGACAATGGCCTCGGCAATTTGCCCCTTGTAAAACGCATCTGCACCGCCTTTAGCGATCATTGCAAGCGTTTCGGCATAGGACGGATTTTTCAACGAAGTACCAGCCTGCAACGCGGCCCCGGCGGTGTCAAAGAAATAGGACCGCGCCTCTGGATATGTCTTCAGCCGGTCACCCTCGGACGCGATCAGAGAGGCAAGGCGAGGCGACACCTGAAAGCCCTCGGTCGCCAGCGTTTCCGCCGGTTTCAGCAGGCTCGCCCATTCAGCCTTGCCATAGCGTTTATGAGCTTCCTCCAGAAGTCGCACCGTTCCCGGCGTTCCGACGGAACGGCCGCCGATGACCGCGTTCATGAATTTAAGCGGCCGGCCATTTTCATCCAGGAAGAGTTTTGGCGTGGCTTCCATCGGTGCCGTCTCCCGGCCATCCAACGTCGTCAGCTTGCCGCTTTCTGCGTGGTAATAAACAAGGAAGGCGCCGCCGCCGAGACCGGAGCTCTGTGGTTCAACGAGGCCCAGCACGGTCTGCACCGCCACCATCGCATCTATGGCGTTGCCGCCCGCCGCAATCACGTCGCGTCCCGCTTTGGTCGCCAGCGGATTGGCTGCGGCGACCATGAAGTTCTTCGACTCGACACGTTTGGCGGTGGCAAGCCCGGTTGCCCTTTCCGGCGCCACCGTGTCGGACGCCTGCTGGGCGGAGGCGATTGCGGTGGAAAACATCAAGGCGAGAACAGCCTCACAGAGAAATCTCATTTTCATCGGCCTCATCCTTCAAAGCGGCGCAAACCATGAATGTGAGAAGGGCAAATCTCGCGGGGCGCTTAAGATCAACTCTCGGGCGACTGCCCTTCCCGGTCAAACATTCGATTTTAATGGCAGTGTGATCAGCCAATCTGGAACGACGATCTGCCGGCGCCGTTCAGCGTTCAAGTTCGTAAGAAAACACAACAGCCTCCGGGTTGGCCAGAATATTCGGCGCCAATGGAATGCAGCAAGCTCCCGCAAGTCCCAGTTCATTCTCACTATCGCCTTATGTCAGGCCTTCACCCCGTGCAGGATGAGGCGCTATCCCTTTATACCGCTCGCTGCGATACTGGAGATGAACAGTCTCTGCAGACAGAGATAAAAAATCAGCACCGGCAGCGTAATGATGGTCAGATAAGCCATGACTTCACCCCAGGGCGTGTTGAGCTGGAAAAAGTATTGCAGCCCGACCATGACAGGTCTGTATGTCTCGGATTGAGTGACAAGAAGCGGCCATAGATATTGCTGGCTGTACATGACGAGAAATTTCAAGATCGCAGCGGTTGCGATCACCGGGCCGCTGAGCGGCATCACCACCTGCGCATAAATCCGCAGCCAGCCGGCCCCGTCGATGCGCGCCGCCTCCAGCAACTCCTTCGGGAGATCCTTGAAATATTGCACGAAAAGAAAAATCGTCAGCCCGTCTGCGATCCATGGGATGATCTGCACATGCCAGGAGTTGAGCCATCCCCAGGTAAACCCGTTGCTGCCAATCCATGGCAGGCTGTTGACTTCCAGCAGCAACGGCACGGCAATGGTTTCAAAAGGAATGATGAGCGTGGCGAGGATGATCGAGAAGAGAACGTCCTTTCCGCGCCAGTTCAAGAAGGTGAAGGCGAAGGCCGCAAGCGAGCCAAGCAGCAGGGCGAGAAATACGGTAACGCCCGTCACCAGCACCGAATTGAATATGAAGGTCGCAATCGGCGCCCGGGCGAAAGCTGCTGTATAGTTTTCAAACGAAAGCTCGCCGACCGGCAGAAAGGCTCGTATCGACGTGGCGTCATTCAGCAGCTGGTCGTTCGGTTTTAGCGACGAGAACCCCATGAACAACAGCGGCAAAATGAATATCGCCGCGAAGGCGAGCAAAAGTAGATAGTTGCCGATGAGAAAGCCAAGGCTTTTGCGTTGTCCGGCCTGCATCATTGCTTCTCCCTTGTGAGGTATCGCTGGGTCAGCGAAATGCACAGAACAAGCAGGAACAGCACGACCGAAATTGCGGAACCGGCCGCAATGTCCTGCTGGCGGTATCCTCGCTCAACCGCTTGATAGACGATGCTTTGTGTAGAATCGCGAGGGCCGCCTTTGGTCATCACGTCGATCTGCGCAAAAAGCGCAAAAGCCTGCATGGTAATGACGATGACAATCAACACCGCCGTGTTGCGCAGCAGAGGCCAGGTTATCATGTGGAACCTCTGCCAGCGACTAGCCCCTTCGATGTCGGCTGCTTCGTAAAGATCCGGAGAGATGGTTTGCAGACCGGAGAGCCAGATGACCATGTGGAACCCGACGCCCTGCCAGACCGACATCACCAGAATGGCCCATAAAGCGGTATCGGTCCTGCCCAACCAGTCGACAGGTTGAAACAGTCCGAAGCTCATGTAGCCCAAAAGGCTGTTCAAGAGCCCGTTGTCGGCTGCATAGATAAACCGCCAGAGCAGCGCCACCACTACAACCGACAGCACCACCGGCATGAAGTAGATCGCGCGGAAAATCGTGACGCCGGGTATCTTCTGGTTCACCAGCAGGGCAAGAAACAGCGCCAGCGCCGCCTGAACCGGCGCGACGACCGCCACGAAAGCCAGCGTATTGACGAGCGCTGTTAAAAACACGACATCGCGCGCCAGAATGACGACTTGATCGTCGCCCCAGGTGAAGCTCTTATATTCCCGCATTCCTTCCAGATGGGGATAGTCGGGATTGTTGCGGGTGAAATTGCGAATTCGCGGATAGGAGACGGAGCCATCCGCATCCTGGCTGATGCTGCCGTCCGCCTCTTTTTCCGGCTCGAGCGTCAGCACGCCGATACCCAGCAGCCGGGTGTAATTTTCAACGCCGACAAACTCGGTCGGATTGGGAGATGTCAGCCGCTGGTTGGTGAAGGAAAAACCGAGCCCCAGCAAAAAGGGCGCGATCAGAAACAGCCCGATCAGCACCATCGCCGGGGCAGCCATGAACCAACCCGTGAAGCTGTCCCGGGTCAGTTTTCCCTTTGAAGAAAAGAGCGCCATCGATAACCTGCCCCTATTTGGGTCGGTAACCGGAATTGCGCTCTATATTATTGTTTATCTCGTCGGTTGCGTTATCCAGCGTATCGGCAACATCCGCGCCGTTGGCAATGTCGGAAAGAGCCTTGGAAAAGACCGGCGAGATGAAGGCGTAAGCCGGAGTGACCGGCCGCAATGTCCCCTGACGTTTGGACAGCTCGAAGAATACCTCAAGCGGGCCGCCCTGTTTGTAGTTCTTCGTCATCTGGGCAGCCGAAGACGTGGCCGGGATAAGACCGATCGCGTCGGAAAACTGCGCGAGATATTTGTCCTGTATGGCGAATTCGATGAAGGCCGATGCACCTTCGGGATGCTTGCTGGTGGCCGATACGCCAAACTGCCATGACCCGGCGCCGATCTTCGGGCCTTTCCCGAAATCGGGCGCAGGCAGGAACAACAGATCATCGCCGTATTTCTCCAGCGCCTTCACCGCAACCCAGTTGCCCATCCATTGCAAGGCGTGGCGACCTTCCAGAAATCCGGTTTCGTGATCGGCAGGCGATTGCGAGGTTCCCGGTGCGAGCTTCTTTTCGAACAGGGACTGCCACCATTCTCCGAACCTGACGGCGTTGTCTCCATTCAGCGCGCCCTCGGCGGTCTGGTTGTTTTCCTTGTTGATCAAGCTGCCGCCGAAACTCTCCAGAAACGGGCTGAAGGCATAGCTGTACCACTCGGTTTTATCGGCCATGCCAAGGTCCAGCGCATATTCGAACTTGCCGGTGGCTGCGAGTTTTTCAAGCGCCGCGTTGAACTCTTCGCCGGTCCAGGGCTGTTCCAGCGTTGGAATACGAATACCATTTTCATCGAGAACGGATTTGCGGGCGAATACAGCTACGGCTGCATCCCACAACCCGACGGAATAGAGCTTGTCTCCCCACTTGCCCACGGCGCCGGGCAGGAAGTTCGCAAGCTTTGCCTCATCGATCTTTAAAGGTTGCAGATAACCGGACCAGGCCCAGTTCGGCATGTTCGGCCCGTCGACATCCAAAATGTCAGGCAACTTGCTGGAAAGCGCAGCGGCGGTGACGGATTCGTTATATGCGGTTTGAGGGAACTCCTGAAGCGCTACCCTCCAGTCTGTCTGGGATGAATTGAAGTCCTCGATGATGCCGGTCAGGATCTTGCGCTCTTCAATGTTTCCGGCACCATGATACCACATCGTCAGCTCGGTCTGCGCCAGCGCAACGGTGGAAAAAAGCGTCGACAAGGCAGTGGCTGCCCCCACTAAAATGGCTTTTGCGATCATGGATAGTCCTCCTCCTGATGAAGGGTAACTTCAACATCCACAGATTGTTCCGCAAAAAAAATGCGTTCTGGCATTGCGTCGTCTCGAGAACGCGACAGGAAGAAGCTTTCCAGGCATGAACATCAAGGAGAAACAACAAGGGGCCGGGCCATGCCTGCGAAGGTCGACGTTGCCAGCACCACGCCCTGGAATTCAGGCGGCCGGGGTGTTCCACGATCAACGTTCGGTCAGTGTCGGCGCAATTTGACAAGGGCATCCAGCGCTATCCGGCCGCCGCCATAGACCACGAGGGTCAGCGCCATGGCAGCCCAGGGCAGATGGAAATTGGCCCAGCCATCCGGAACGGTAAGCTGGATCACCGCCGTCATCACCAGCAGACCCAAAGCGGCGTAACGGGTGAAAAGGCCAAGAACCAGCAGCACGGGCAGAACGAGTTCGGCAATGCCCGAGGCCGCCGCCATGACCAGCGGCATAGGGTAGGGGATCAGGTTGCCGAAGATATGCAACCTGAATTCCTGTTCGAACAGATATCTGGCGCCGGTCGATAACGTCAGAAATCCGTCCCATTTGGTCAGTCCCGATTTGAAGAACGGAATTGCCAAGCCAAACCGCAGTGCCAAAAGCGGCAATGATTGCGGAATGGAGGCGAGCAGGCATTCGGCGTGGCGATGAAGTGCTGCAAGCGAACCGCCGAGGCTGCGTGCGGAGGCAAGTTCTGTGGTCATGGAAGGTCCCCTTCACGGTGTTCAACGGCGCTAAATGCGCCAAGGCCGATCAGGCCAATCAAGGCCGATCCGAAATCAAAGGAAGATGTTGCGGCCAAAGCCGTCTCAGCCGCTTCGCCAAGGCTTGCGCCGGCAAAGAGACGCGCCGCGAAGGCAACATCTGCCGATGGCAGGACGTTGATCTCGACCTGCATGGCCGGCCGCACGACAAGCACCGTTTCGGCTCGCCAGTCGACAGGCGGTGTCACGGTTTCGCCCTGGTGGGCGTTCCAGATGCTGCCGGCCGGAAACGGCGATTGCACAAGCCGGGCCGAAGGATGCGGGATAAGCACCCTATCGAGAAGGTGTTCGGGTGAAAGGGCGGCGAGTTGGGAGACTTCGAGCGGCGCTCTGTCTGCCGCGTGATAGGCCGTGCTCCACGCCGCCTCGATCCGCGCCACATCCGCGAGATAGGCGAGAGACGATGCTGGCGGGAAAGTCGCAACAAAATCCGGGAAATCGTCACCGTACTGCATGATGAGCGGTGAGGCCGGTTTGCGGTCGGCGGCATAGGCACGGGCCATTCCGGCAAAGAACTCAACGCCAACCAGCCGTTTCGTCACTGGAAAACGTTGCCCCAACGCCGTCGTCAGCCCGACATAGACGTTGTTGCGATAGATGGCAAAACGCGAGGGATCGGCAGCACCGCGCGCGGTGGTGATGCCGTACGGTAGCGGTTGGCCCGGATCGAGCAGGGCGGAGGCAAAGGCGCCTTGGCTTTCGTAAAACCGCATGGTCACGCCGCCTGGCTGGATCGGCTTTTCAGGGCCGCTTCGTTCAACAGGATGTCAGCGCGCACCGCTTCTGCCTGAAGCGTCGCAAAGTCTGGCACGTCGTTGTCCCATTCGATCAGGGTTGGCAAAGCGCCGCTGCGCGATAGCGTGTGCCGGTAAAGCTCCATCACATCGGATCTGACGGCGGTGCCGTGGGCATCGATCAGCAGCCGGTCTCCAACGCTGTCGATGGTCTCGTCATAACCGGCAAGGTGGATTTCACCCACCAGCTCGACCGGGAAACGGTCGATATAGGCGACCGGATCGAGGCGATGGTTCACCGCCGAGACCATGACATTGTTCACATCGAGCAACAGCCCGCATCCGGTTCGGCTGGCAATGGCGGTGAGGAAATCCACCTCATCGATGGTGCTTTCGGAAAACAGCACATAGGTTGATGGATTTTCAAGCAGCATTTGCCGGCCCAGCCATTGCTGGGTCTCATCGACATGGTCGGCGACACGCGACAGGGTTTCGGCCGTGTAGGGCAAGGGCAGAAGATCGTTGAGGAAACCGGTCTCATGGGTCGACCACGCCAGATGCTCCGAAAAGCTCTGCGGCCGGTAACGATCGATAAGGTCGCGAAGCCGTCTCAGATGCCCGGTGTCGAGGTCACGGGCCGAACCGATCGACAGGCCAACGCCATGCAGCGACAGGGGATAAAGCGCTGCAACGGCTTCAAGATAACGGTGCGGCGGGCCACCGGCGCCCATATAGTTTTCCGCATGGACTTCGAAAAAACCGATATCCGGCCTTGCGTCGAGAATAGTGTCGTAATGTTCCGGCTTGAGGCCGAGGCCAGCACGGGGTGGCAGGACGGTGGCGCGGTCGGCTGAAACGGTCATTGCGGGTCTCCCGGTTTTGACGGATGAGGAGGAGGCCCGGCAAGCGGGCCTCCGGTGTCGCGGCTCAGCTTTTAGACGGCTCCAGCATGCCCTTGTGGCCATCCACGTTCATCGTGGTGCACGTGCCGGCGGGTACGGCCTTCCAGGCATTGCCCTGGTAATCCATGGTGGAGGTTCCGGCGCAGGTCGTGCCGGCGCCGGCAGCGCAATCATTCTGCCCCTTCAGGGCGATGCCGTAGCATTTCTCGTTTCCGGCCATCTTTTCCGGTGCCAGCGGCGCAGCAAAAGACACAGATGCGACAGCGCTTGCGAGTGAGCCTGCCAAAGCGAGGGTGAGCGTGGAACGGTTCATAAATGATCTCCTCTTGAATGTCCGCAGACCGTTCATCGGCCGCGTATGACTGTATTCGATCTTTCCGGGAGCGACGTTACAGCGTGAGGCGAACACGAAAGCGTGACCGCAATCTGTGACCAACGATTTTCGTCTCAACGTTCGGCGCGCGTCATCACGGCCTGCAGAGGGCGTCGGCGGTCGCAGTATTTGATTTTCCCGCTCTCTCAACCCGAACCCGGTTTTCGTCGAGCAACTCGACATTGAAAAAAATATCATGTCGTGATATAAAATCGGTTGGGAGACTGTATCATTCGGGGGGAACAGATGAGCGACGTCAGTGAGATTGCAAAATTGTCTTCGTTGCTTGAAACGCGACTTTTGCAACATGGCCTGATTGAAAGGCCGGGCGGTGCAGTTCGAACCCTACCCGCTGATTTTCTCGAAAAATTCGATGGGCTGATTGATAATTCAACGGAACTGGAAGGTCTTTTGCGGATTGGCTATGCGGCCAGGCAGGGCGAAACCCTATCGGCTCCGGTCGCGAGCGCCGCACGATTTATGATTCAGGAAGTGTGTGAAGCCCTCTTCGACCGGAATGAACTGCAAGCGTTTCGCCGGACACACTGATTGATGGGTGTGCGTGACATTTTGTGTTCTTCGGTTTCTCTCACTGTGGCTTTCGTCTTGTGCGCCCTGCTGAATTTGGTTGGTGCGCCAGCCGTTGCCCAGACTGACTGTGCCGCCGCCGCTGAAGCATTCATGCGTGGGACGTCGGACAGATTGCTGTCGGTAAGCTCCAGAGGCGATCAATGTGTCGTCACTTATCTGATGCATCGAAGAGACAAACGGCCGATTCGGGTATCGCAGGATTTATCATTGGGAAGGGCTGACATCCTTCAGGCCCGTGATGAGAAGGACTTCTCGCAAAATAACAACGTCGATGAGTAGCTGAATTACGACTGCGCCTCCTGAGATTGCGCGGTCGCCAGCCGATTGATCAGCGATCTATCTGCTTGGGAACTCCGGTGCGGCCGGTTGTCCCTCTTCAGTTTTGTCAATCGTTGTTGTCGGGCTAACATGTTTCTCGTCGCTTTATCCCGCCATACGTGACGCGCAACACCTAAATGTGACCAAAATGTGTTCAGTACGGCCGGGTCGCGTCTGCCGCTTTATGTCACCCCATGATATACTTCGCGGCTATCGGCTGAGGAGGATGTGGTCGTGTTTCATGCGGTGCCAACAACAACTCGGATATTGGCTGCAATCAAGGTTGCTGGCCGCGCGCTCGATGAAACCTACGGCTGGCTGGTCTTGTGGCTTCCAATCGCTCCGGTAATCATAGTTGTCGGTGCAACGATGATTGCCTTTACTGGTGATAGTGTAACGCCACTCTGGTTAAGGCTGTTGGCCGGCATCGTCACTGCGACAAGTATTTTTGTCATTATATTTGGTGGATTTTTCAGCGCGTTGTTTTTCGCAGGGGCGGCGTGGCGACTTGCGCGGTCGCCTCAGCCTGGCAAAAAATCGACCGGCTCCTCTCAGCTGGAGCTCGGTCGATGGTTTTGGGTGTCGGGCACTGTATTGACATTGCTGTGGCTGATTCCATTTGCGATTACCATGGAGAATATCGCTTCAATGGTCATATCGTCCGCGGTTGTGACGCAGCCTTTAGGTTAGTTCGTTCAGATCGCGCAGTTTCCCAAGGGATTCGACAAGCAGGTCTTGATTGGCCAAGAGTCCTTCCAGATGTATTCTGGCAAGCGTTCGTAAAATGTGTTCGCCCTTTGGGGTGAGGCTAATCAGAATGCTCCTTTTGTCTCTCTGTGACGGTGTTCTTTCCACCAGACCGGCCGCCGCCAACCGGTCGACCAATTGCACCGCCCCATGCGCCTGGATGAGCATCAGTTCCGAGAAATCCCGTATTCTCATTTTCCCTTCCGGTGCGGTCTTGATGACCAGCATGGCCTGGTATTGCTGAGAAGTGACGTCGGCTTTTGCGAGAGCAGCGTCACTGAGCGACAGGAAGCGCCGCATGGCAAGCCGAAAGCCGGCAAGTCCATCATAGAGAGTAGAGGGGAGTTCAGCGTCTTCCGCGACATCTCCAGCGAGGCTCATTCGTAAAACCCTTCCAATAATTCACGGTATGACACTACATTATTATGGTCCGATTTAGGAGGACTGTGCGCGCAGCAAACCCTATGAACACAGGCCGGAAATGACTTGGGGTCACTGCGGTTCCCGCGAACCCTAATCTGCCGTCGCGGCCATAAAAAGATGGCGAGTTGCAAGAAGGCTGGCGGCGGCTTGTCGCCGAGCGATCGATAGGGCTGCACGCGCATGTCCAACTATGTTTCCACCAGCGAGATCCGTGCAGCGTTTTCAAGCGCCATGTCAGAAATGTACCGTGAGGAGGTTCCTGCCTACGGCACGCCGATGGCACTCGTGGCACGCGTCAATGACGAGGCGCTGAAGCGCAATCCTTTCCGTGTCTTCGGATGCCGACTGTTTCGTAAAGGAGGTGCTGGAAACATTTCGTTGGCATGACAAGGCCAATGTCGATTTGCATATGCCTTTCGGAGAAGCCACGCGTTCCGAGGACTCCTATTACGTCGTTTATCCGGAGAGAAAGGCAAATAACCGCAACGTTGTGCTGTTCGGAGACTGGCTTATCAGGCAATCCCGAAAACATGCAGATCAAGAGGCCAATCTACCAGGCATTTGATATTCCATAAATCGTGATTTCGATGCTCGGAGCCGTCTGCGGCGCGGCGAATTGTCAGCACTTGCCTATCCCGGGTAACACTTCATTTAGTTATTTTGTGAAATCTAAAATACGCAGGTTCCAAGGTTTCATCGGCGGAGCCGGTAGAACAAGCGGACCCGGAACGACCCGCCCGGCGGTGACTCGAAAAAGGCCGTCCGCTTGTCGCCCTATGAGGGGCAACAGCTACCCGCGATGTTTCATTATATATTCTCCGGCCTCCCGCGAGGGCGGCTGGAGAAATGTTTGCCTTGAGGCCATTCATGTCTTTCCTGAACAATACCAAGATAAAAACAAAGGTCGTTTTTGTCATCGCGCTGATGAGCCTGATGTCGCTTTCCGGCATAGGCTACGTCAGCCTGCAATATAAAAGCACCGACAACGTCTATAGCGATTTCATCGGCCATGAGGCCCTTGCTGCGGTTCTGAACGCCAGAACCAGCGGAAACCTCAATGCGCTCGGCATGCAGATGCTTCGCGCCAGCCTTAACGACCCGACGAGCGCTGATTTCGAAGCCGCTGTCAAAACCTTCAGAGCCGACCGTAAGCAGCTTGAGGAACGTCAGAATAAGATCATGGAGCTGGTGCCGGCACGCACCGATGCCGCGCGCGATATCCTCAAGGGTGTTGTCGAAGTCGAGGAGATCGGCAATCAGGTCATCGCCCTCATGCAGGCAGGGCAACGCGCCGAAGCGCAGCAGATGGCGCTCAACGTGCTTCGGAAAATTGCCGAAGTCTCGCCAAAGATCAGCGCCGGCAATGAGCAGCTCATCCAGGTGATGAATGAGGGTAGAGAACGCCTTACCGCCAGCACCAATACGACGATCTGGACAGGCCTGATTACGCTCGCGCTCGTTTCGCTGGCCGTGATCGCACTTGGCCTGCTCATTTCCTCCCGGGGCATCACCACCCCGATTGCGCGACTTCGCGCGCGGATGGAATCGCTCGCGGCCGGCGATACGGCAAGCGAAATTTCCGGGATGGATCGCAGGGATGAAGTCGGCCAGATGGCGGCCGCGGTTCAGGCGTTTCGCGAGAGCGCAATCGAACGCCTCCGCCTTGAGACTGAGACGGAAGCCAACCGGTCGACTTCGGAAAAGGACCGGATCGAGCGTGAAAAACAGAAGGCCAGGGAGGCCGCCGACGTACAGTTTGCCGTCGACAATCTTGCCACGGCCCTTTCGAAAATTGCACAGGGCGACGTTACTTACCGGATCGTTCAGCCGTTCGTCTCCGGTCTCGACGGTATACGTGGTGATTTCAACCGGGCTGCGGAACAGTTGCAGTCGACCTTAAGCCAGGTGGCGCAGAACGCTCGCGGTATCGACGCCGGCGCTAATGAGATTAGGTCTGCGGCGGACGATCTGGCCAAGCGCACGGAGCAGCAGGCGGCTGCCGTTGAAGAGACTGCGGCTGCGCTGGAAGAGATCACCACCACGGTGAAGGACGCCACGAAGCGGGCGCAGGAAGCGGGTCACCTCGTCGGCCGCGCCAAAGTCGGCGCTGAAAAATCAGGAGAGGTGGTGCAGCAGGCCGTCGCCGCAATGGAGCAGATCGCAACATCCGCCAATGAGATTTCCAACATCATCGGCGTGATCGACGAGATCGCCTTCCAGACCAACCTTCTGGCGCTGAATGCGGGCGTGGAAGCTGCCCGTGCGGGTGAGGCGGGCAAGGGTTTTGCCGTTGTCGCGCAGGAGGTTCGCGAATTGGCGCAACGATCCGCCGGCGCCGCCAAGGAGATCAAGAACCTGATCACGACATCCAATGGTCAGGTTCAGCAAGGCGTGCAGCTGGTTGGTGAAACCGGCAAGGCGCTGGAACTGATCGTGACGGAGGTGCAGGAAATCAACCGGCACGTCGCTGCCATCGCGGAATCGGCGCAGGAGCAATCCTCCGGTCTTCAGCAGATCAATACGGCCGTGAACCAGATGGATCAGGACACCCAGAAGAACGCCGCCATGGTGGAGGAAAGCACCGCCGCCAGCCACGGGCTTGCACGCGAGGCCTCTTCGCTCAACGGGCTGATCGCCCAGTTCAAACTGTCCGAAGGCGGTTATGGCGAGATCTCCGCCCCCGTGCGCACGGCGTCGGTTGCCGACAGGCCCACAGCGTCTCCCGCGCGCGCTCTTGGCGGCAGGATAAGGGCTGCGTTTTCAGGCAATGCCGCGTTGAATACCGCCCCCGACAATTGGGAGGAGTTTTGATCCTTGCCCTGTCTTTACGGCGCCTTCAGCTGAGGCGCTGAAAGCGTGGCTCTAAAAATTGGTCCCGGTGATCGGAGGTTTCGGACTCCGATCACTGGCACCTTGCTTTGGGCAATATCAGCCGGCCCATCGCGGAGCAGGAATTGTGGCCGTCCCGACCGGAGAAAACGGCGGTGCGACCCTAGCCCAGCATCACCATATGCGCGGGTAACTGCTCTTCGAAGAATTTCGAGAAAGTCGCGATGCGGGGCGGCAGCGCCTGATAGGGCGGATAATAAAGCGTCAGCCAAAGTTCCGGCGGAGCCCAGTCAGGCAGGACATGAACGAGCCGGCCGCTGCGGATATGTTCGGCAATGTGAAATCCCGGCAGCATGGCCACACCGGCGCCTTCCGCCGCCATATCGGCCAGAACCTCGCCATTATTGGCGCTGAATGCGCGGCCGGCCGAGATGGCGATGCTCGATCCGCCGTCCGACAGGACCCAGTTCTCCCGCCGGCTTTCGCCGCTATAGGCAAGGCAATCGTCAGGGGTCAGTTCGCCCGGATGTTCCATCTGCGTGAACCGGCTGCCCGGGGCCGCCACCAATATTCTCGGTACGGCCCTGATCTTGCGCCAGATGGTGAATTTGTCCGATGGGGCCGACGAAATGCGGATTGCCAGATCGTA
This sequence comes from Agrobacterium sp. ST15.16.055, assembly GCF_027956555.1. Lineage (NCBI taxonomy): Bacteria > Pseudomonadati > Pseudomonadota > Alphaproteobacteria > Hyphomicrobiales > Rhizobiaceae > Agrobacterium > Agrobacterium sp. ST15.16.055. The sequence continues at coordinate 111,456 of NZ_JAQKGN010000007.1, read as the reverse complement.
GTCGTCATCCACGATATTGATCAGGCCGTCCGAGAGCGAAATCTCGAAGCACATTTTCGGATAGAGTTCCCGGAAGCCGGACAGGATCGGCGGCAGCACCGTCTTGCCGAGCCATGTCGGCGCGCTAATCCTCAGCCGCCCCTCATCGGCCTTGTGCGCGTTGCGGACATCGCGCCGGGCATTCTCCAGCGCCTCGACCGCCGGCTGGATCTGTGCGGCGAAGACGGCGCCGTCGGTCGTCAACGACACCTGGCGGGTGGTGCGGACGAATAATTGCACACCGAGATCGTCTTCAAGCGCGGCAATTGCACGGGTGACGGCAGCCGCCGTCATGCCCAGTTCGCGGGCGACCTGCGCGAAGTTGCGCTTTTCGGCCGCCATCAGGAAGGTTTTGAGAGCTTTATAATCATTCATCGCTATTATTTCAAAAATCGCAATTCATTCGAGAGAAATATTGCAATTCTGCGAGGCGATCAAGCGGGTTACATCTTTATCCATCGAAACGGACACACCAAAGATGAAAGGCGCCGACGATGATCAAGGATATCAAGGGCCTGCACCACGTCACCTCCATGGCGTCGGATGCGCGGCAGAACAACAGTTTCTTCACCGATACGCTCGGCCTGCGCCGGGTCAAGAAAACCGTCAACTTTGACGAACCCAGCGTCTATCACCTCTATTACGGTGACGAGAAGGGAACACCGGGTACGGTCATGACCTATTTTCCCTTCGCCAACATGATGACCGGTCGTCCCGGTGTCGGCGAGGTGGGCGAGACGCAGTTTTCCATCCCGAAGGGTTCGCTGGGCTTCTGGAAAGAGCGTCTCATTGCCAAAGGCGCCGCCGGCATTCAGACCGACACGGTCTTTGGCGCCAATCGCCTGCGCTTCACTGGTCCCGATGGCGATGGCCTTGCACTGATCGAAACCGGCGATGACGCCCGTGCCGCCTGGCTGGCCGAGGGAATTTCGGAAGATAACGCCATACGCGGTTTCACCGGCGCACGCTTTAATTTGCATGACACTGCCGCAACCGAAGAACTGCTGCGTTTCATGGGTTATGATCGGACTGAAGTTGAAGGCAATGTGACACGTTTCGTCATTCCCGGCGGCAACGGGGCAGATACGATCGATCTTGCCGCCCTGCCCAAGACGCCCTTTGCCCGTCCGGGAGCAGGTTCTGTCCACCATATCGCCTTCGCGGTCGAAAACCGCGAGAAGCAGCTGGAAGTGCGCAAGGCGCTGATGGATACGGGCTATCAGGTCACCCCCGTCATCGACCGCGATTATTTCTGGGCGATCTATTTCCGCACGCCGGGCGGCATCCTGTTCGAGATCGCCACCAATGAACCCGGTTTCGACCGCGACGAGGATACCGCGCATCTGGGCGAAGCGCTCAAGCTGCCGAACCGCTACGAACCTTTCCGCAATCAGATCGAGGCGAACCTCGCTCCGCTTGCTGCATAAAGCGGGCTTTTGCTCCGCATCGACTGACTGAAGCATATCCAAGCCATTCAAGACGGCTGCCCCGCTGGCAGCCGACCGGCCAAGCCTTCTCAATTTCCATAGCCGCAGACCGGCAACAACCACCTGAACGGAGAACTGAAAATGTCCAAGCTCGAAGTCCTTACCCCCGCCAACAGCCAGCTCATCTTCATCGACCAGCAGCCGCAAATGGCTTTCGGTGTGCAGTCGATCGACCGGCAGACCCTGAAAAACAATGTCGTCGGCCTCGCCAAGGCGGCAAAGATTTTCAATATCCCGACAACCATTACCACGGTCGAAACGGAAAGCTTCTCCGGCAACACCTTCCCTGAACTGCTCGCGGTCTTCCCGGAAAACGACATTCTGGAACGTACTTCGATGAATTCCTGGGATGACCAGAATGTCCGCGATGCCCTGGCGAAGAATGCCGCCAACGGTCGCAAGAAGATCGTCGTCTCGGGCCTGTGGACGGAAGTCTGCAACACCACATTCGCGCTCTCGGCGCTCCATGATGTCGCGGATTACGAAATCTACATGGTGGCGGATGCGTCTGGCGGCACCTCCGCCGATGCGCACAAATATGCCATGGACCGCATGGTGCAGGCCGGTGTCATTCCCGTCACCTGGCAGCAGGTGCTGCTTGAATGGCAGCGCGACTGGGCACGCAAGGAAACCTACGACGCCGTCACCTCGCTGGTGAAGGAACATTCCGGCGCCTACGGCATGGGTATCGATTATGCCGTCACCCATGTCCATGGTGGTGAAGAACGCGTCAAGCACGGCAAGCGCATCGGCCCGAACCCGGCCAAGAAATAAGCTTTCAACCGCGCCGCGCCGGCAGGATCGCCATCCAGCCCGGTGCGGCTTTCATCCATCGAGGAGGTTCCCATGAAAGTCTATCTTCTGTCCCTTGGCGCCGGTCTGCTGGTCGGCATCGTTTACAGCCTGCTCAATGTGCGCTCTCCCGCACCGCCCGTCATCGCTCTCGTCGGTCTGCTCGGCATATTGGTCGGAGAGCAGATCATCCCCTTCGCGAAGACGATCGCCGGCAAGGAACCGGCCGCCGTTTCGTGGTTCAACCAGATCAAGCCGCACATGTTCGGCCATATGCCGAAGGGCGGCGCTGAAACAACTGGCCTTGCCGAAGTCAAGCGGCCGACCGAGCGGGAGAGAAGCTGATGACGACACGTCGTACCTTTCTTGGCGCGGCCTCGAGCCTTGCCTTTCCGAATCTGTTTTCACCGGCTAAAGCCGCTGATCCCATCAAGAGCGGAGGTTCTTCCATGCATCCAGATACGATCCTTCACAACGGCCGCGTCACGACGCTCGATCGCGGCAATCCGAATGCAACGGCAGTCGCCATCAAGGACGGACTGTTCCTGGAGGTGGGAAGCGACACCGAGATCATGGCCCTTGCCGGGCCGGACACGAAGATCATCGACCTGAAGGGAAAGCGGGTTCTGCCCGGCCTGATCGACAACCACACCCACGTCGTGCGCGGCGGCCTGAACTTCAACATGGAACTGCGCTGGGATGGCGTGCGCTCGCTGGCAGATGCCATGGACATGCTGAAGCGTCAGGTGGCAATCACGCCGGCCCCGCAATGGGTCCGCGTGGTTGGCGGCTTCACCGAGCACCAGTTCGTCGAAAAGCGCCTGCCGACCATCGAGGAAATCAATGCGGTGGCGCCGGATACGCCGGTCTTCCTGCTGCATCTTTACGACCGGGCACTGCTGAACGGCGCGGCATTGCGCGCTGTCGGCTATACCAAGGACACGCCGAACCCGCCCGGCGGCGAGATCACCCGCGATGCGAACGGTAATCCGACCGGCCTGCTGCTCGCCAAGCCGAATGCAGGCATTCTCTATTCGACGCTTGCCAAGGGGCCGAAGCTGCCGCTCGACTATCAGGTCAATTCCACCCGCCATTTCATGCGTGAGCTGAACCGGCTGGGTGTGACCGGTGTGATCGACGCCGGGGGCGGCTTCCAGAATTATCCTGACGACTACGAAGTGATCCAGAAACTGTCGGATGAGAACCAGATGACGGTTCGGCTGGCCTATAATCTCTTCACCCAGAAGCCGAAACAGGAGAAGGAGGATTTCCTCAACTGGACGTCATCGGTCAAATACAAGCAGGGTAACGACTATTTCCGGCACAATGGTGCAGGCGAAATGCTGGTCTTTTCCGCAGCCGATTTCGAGGATTTCCGTCAGCCGAGACCGGACATGCCGCCGGAAATGGAAGGCGAACTCGAAGACGTCGTCCGGATACTGGCGGAAAACCGCTGGCCCTGGCGTCTGCACGCCACCTATGACGAGACGATTTCGCGGGCGCTCGACGTCTTCGAAAAGGTCAATCGCGATATCCCGCTCGAAGGTCTGAACTGGTTCTTCGACCATGCCGAAACCATCTCCGATCGCTCCATCGACCGTATCGCCGCCCTTGGCGGCGGCATCGCCACCCAGCACCGGATGGCCTATCAGGGCGAATATTTCGTCGAGCGTTACGGCCAGGGCGTGGCGGAAGCCACACCGCCTATTGCCCGGATGCTGGAAAAGGGCGTGAATGTTTCGGCCGGTACGGATGCAACGCGCGTCGCCTCCTATAATCCGTGGGTATCGCTGTTCTGGATGGTGACGGGCAAGACGGTGGGCGGCATGCAGCTTTATCCGCGCGCCAACTGCCTCGACCGTGAGACGGCGTTGCGCATGTGGACCGAAAAAGTCACCTGGTTTTCCAACGAGGAAGGCAAGAAGGGCCGCATCGAAAAAGGCCAGTTCGCCGATCTCGTGGTGCCGGACAAGGATTATTTCTCCTGCGCGGAGGATGAAATCTCCTTCCTTACCTCCGAACTGACCATGGTCGGCGGCAAGATCGTCTATGGCGCCGGCGACTTCAGGACACTCGATGAAAGCAATATTCCGCCGGCCATGCCCGATTGGTCGCCTGTGCGAACCTTTGGAGGTTATGCCGCCTGGGGAGAGCCGCAGGGTGCTGGAAAGAACTCGCTCAGACGCGCAGCCATCACCTCTTGCGGCTGTGCCAGCGATTGCGGCGTCCATGGTCATGACCATGCCGGTGCCTGGACGTCGAAACTGCCGATTGCTGACCTCAAGGGGTTCTTCGGCGCGTTGGGCTGCTCCTGCTGGGCAGTCTGAGCCGATCTTAAAGACCCAACGGGCGGCGCATGCCGCCGTCCGTTGGCATGAAAATCGACCGCAAACTCAATATTGCGAAAATAACAATTATATCGAAACTATTGATGCAATTGTTGGCGGTAATCCTTTGCGCCAATATCGCTCCATCAGATGAACGCAGCGCCGCTCGAGCCGACCGGCCAGATCGCAGGAGCAAAAATGACCGAGCCATCTTCAACCCTTCGACTTCGCGGCTTCCTCGCAAATGTCGTTGCCGCCCCCACCACAAAGACCCTTGCGCTTCTCGCGCTTTGCTCGGCCTATATTCAGGGGCCGCTGACCAAGATCTTCGACTTCCCCGGCGCTATCGCCGAGATGAACCATTTTGGCCTTCAGCCGGCGGCCGCATTCGCCGTCGTCGTCATCCTGTTCGAGCTTACCGCCTCCGCATTGGTGGTGTCGGGCTTCCTGCGCTGGGCCGGTGCTCTCTCACTTGCAGGTTTCACGCTTCTGGCCACCTTCATCGCTTTGCGCTTCTGGGAAATGGCGCCTGGCATGAACCGCATGATGGCCACCAACGCCTTCTTCGAGCATCTTGGCCTTGCCGGTGCCTTCATCATCGTCGCCGCAATCGATCTCACGAAAGGAACAGGCAAATGAGTGCCGCAAAATCCTCCGCGAGCAGCTTTGCTCCCCTTGCTCAACCGGTTTTCGCCGTCCTCTGGGCGGCGACGGTGCTTGGCAATACCGGCAGCTTCATGCGCGATGTCGCCAGTTCATGGCTGATGACCGATCTTTCAGCCTCGCCGGCGGCCGTCGCCATGGTTCAGGCGGCAGGGACGCTGCCGATCTTTCTCTTGGCAATCCCGGCCGGCGTGCTGACGGATATTCTCGACCGCCGCAAATTCCTGATCGCGGTGCAGCTTCTGCTGGCCTCGGTCAGCGTCACCCTCATGGTTCTTGCTCACACCGGACTTCTATCCGTCAGCGCCCTGATCGGGCTCACCTTCCTCGGCGGTATCGGTGCGGCGCTGATGGGCCCGACGTGGCAGGCCATCGTGCCGGAACTGGTGAAGCGTGAGGATATCAAGAGCGCCGTGGCGCTGAACTCGCTCGGCATCAACATCGCCCGTTCCATCGGTCCTGCCGCCGGCGGCATTCTGCTTGCGGCCTTCGGTGCGGCCGTTACCTATGGCGCCGACGTTGCCAGCTATTTCATTGTCATCGCCGCCCTATTGTGGTGGCCGCGGGTGAAGAACGCCGACGATGCGCTGGCCGAAGGTTTCCTCGGCGCTTTCCGGGCAGGCCTTCGTTACACCCGCGCGAGCCGGCCACTGCATGTCGTCCTGCTGCGGGCTGCGATCTTCTTCGCATTTGCCAGTGCTGTGTGGGCGCTGTTGCCTTTGGTCGCCCGGCAATTGCTCGGCGGCGATGCGAGCTTCTATGGCATCCTGCTCGGTGCCGTCGGCGCCGGCGCCATTGGCGGCGCGCTGATCATGCCGAAGCTGCGCGGCCGTTTCGATGCCGATGCCCTGCTGCTGGGTGCGGCTCTCACCACTGCGCTCGTCATGGCGGGGTTGTCCTTCGCACCGCCAAAGTGGCTTGCCATCATCATCCTGCTCTTCCTCGGTGGCGCATGGATCACGGCGCTGACGACGCTGAATGGTGCCGCCCAGGCGGTTCTGCCGAACTGGGTGCGCGGCCGTGGCCTTGCCGTTTACCTCACCGTCTTCAATGGCGCGATGACGGTCGGCAGCCTTGGCTGGGGCGCTGTTGGTGAAGCGACAGGCGTTCCGGGTGCGTTGCTGATTGGCGCTGCGGGATTGCTGATTGCGGGCGTCGTCATGCACCGCCTGAAATTGCCTGCGGGCGATGCGGATATGGTGCCGTCCAACCATTGGCCCGAACCGCTCGTCGCCGAGCCGGTCGCCCATGATCGCGGCCCGGTTCTGATCCTGATCGAATATAATGTCGAAAAGCATCACCGCTCGGCCTTCCTGCATGCGCTGGACGAACTTTCCCAGGAACGTCGCCGCGATGGCGCCTATGGCTGGGGTGTGACGGAAGACTCCGCCGATCCGCAAAAGATCGTTGAATGGTTCATGGTGGAATCCTGGGCCGAGCATCTGCGCCAGCACAAGCGGGTTTCCCACGCTGATGCGGATTTGCAGGGCAAGGTGCTGGCTTATCATTCCGGGCTGGAAAAGCCTGTCGTGCGGCACTTCCTCACAATCAATCGTCCGGGGAAGGCATAAGACAGAAAGGGGCCGAAAGGCCCCTTTTTTGTTATTGCCGTTGCAACTATCCGGCTATTGCGTAATCCGCTCCAGCACGCGGCTCAGTGCTTCTTTCAGCGTCCTTGAACCTCCCTTGCCGTTAAAGTCCAGCAGCACTTGCTCGTTGAGGCCGCCTTTGGTGGCGAATTCGCGGCTGGTCTCGCTAAAATCAGCCTTGCTTCCGGCCAATACCGCCACCTCGGAGAGACCGGCGAAGAGGGGAGTAATATAGGAACGGGCCTTTTCTTCTGGCAGACCGTTTTCAGCCAACCATTCGGTCGTTGTCTGCATGATGCCGAAATAGGTGGCCATCAGCGCGCTGGCGGCGGCCAGAAGATCGTATTCCGCTTTCGTCTCGCATTCCACCGCATTACCAAGCACGTTGAAGATTGCAGCCGTATCCGTATCGGCGGGATAAATGGCGGTGACGCCCTTGCGCCGTGCGACGAAGGGCAGCGGGATCGCCTGGGCGAGACGCACATCCGCGCCGATCCAGTCCAGAAGCTTCTCGCGGCCGGTTGCGGCAACGACGCTGATGATTTTCTGCGCGTCCCGGAACCGGAGAGACCGAATGACTTCCTCAGCTATCTGCGGCCGGATAGCCAGCATGACGGTATCGCAGCCATCGACGATTGCCTGATTATCGCCGGAGACGATCACCTGTGGGAAATCGGCGGCAAGCCTGGCGGAAATATCGGCACTGCGTTGTGACACCATCACATGTGGAACGGCGGCGGGCTTCGCGAGCAGGCCACGCACCATCGCGTCGGTGATGGCGCCGGTTCCGATAAAGCCGATTTTCTGGGGAAGTGACATGAAGTCTCCGCTGCGGCGATTGGACCGAAAGAAGCATCGGCCGTTTCATTTTTCGTCCGATGCTAAATTTTCTGCCGGGAATTGTCGACAAGCAGGCGACGCCAATCTGCGGGACCATAGTGATTATGCTGGGCGGTGCTCGCGAAATGCCGCGGCGAGTGTGCGTAACGCTTCCCGAGATCTGCCGTCCGTCAGGGTCGAGAACATGATGATTTCCGTGGAAGGCAGTGGCGGCAGGCCAAAACGCTGGCTGACCTCCACGGTGCCGGGTGGCGCAAGACGGCAGGAGAAGGCGGAAACCGCAAGGCCCGCCGAGACGGCGGCGGTCACCATCGACGATGTGCCGCCGAGAAACACTTCCGTCCACGCAATCGCAGCCGCATCCAGGGCGCGGGTGGCGATGTCGCGCACGCCACAGGCGGGTGAGAGCGCTGCCAGCCGCAGCGGTTCACCCTGACGATATTCGAATTGCGGGGTCGCATACCAGCCGAAATGTTCCGGTCCGAGCACTTCGCCGTCGCGCCGGTCATCCTCGCGCCGGATGATTGCCGCATCGATCTCCCCACGGTCGAAGGCGTCCAGCAGGGATCGGGAATGATCCATGCGCACTTCAATCGTAAGCCCGGGGTCGTGGTCGTTGAGACGTGCAAGCAGGGTCGGAACCTCCGGTCCCGCAACGTGGGCGGCAATGCCAAGGCCGAAGCGGCGGCGCGGCGAGGAAAGACCCGCCAACGCCCGATCATGCGCGGCGAGAAACTCGCGGGCGGGGGCCAGAAACACCGCGCCCTGCGCTGAGAGCCGCACGGAGCGCGGCGTGCGTTCGAGCAGCCGCTGGCCGAGCCTATCTTCCAGCCGCTTGAGCTTGACGCTGATGGCGCCCTGAGTGGTACCGAGCGCTTCGGCAGCACGGGTGAAGCTCTGCATATCGGCGATGGTGACGAAGGCCTCGACGGCCTCAACATCCAGCGTGCTCATATCGATCATTCCAATTTGTTGTCTCTGAAATAGCCAATCATCCAATTCAGTTATGGTCAAGCTTTGTCTAGCGTACCTCCTCCACAGACCGGTTTTCGCAGTGGCGGACCGACCCATGAAAGGCTGAAGAATGACCCTTGCCGTTACCGCACCAGCAAACAGCAGAAGTGCCATGGCGCTCGCTGCCGTTTGCCTCTCCGCCCTGATGTTCGGGCTGGAAATTTCCAGCGTTCCGGCGATCCTGCCAACACTCGAACAGGTGCTGCATGCGGATTTCCGCCAGCTTCAGTGGATCATGAACGCCTACACGATCGGCGTGACGATGGTGCTGATGGCGACGGGGGCGCTGGCAGATCGCTTCGGTCGCAAACGTGTCTTCATCGCCAGCATCGCCGCTTTTGCACTCTCCTCTCTGGCCTGCGGAATGACGGAAAACGTCTCGGTGCTGATCGGCGCCCGTTTCCTTCAGGGGCTGAGCGGCGGAGCGATGCTGGTCTGCCAGATCGCCATCCTGTCGCATCAGTTCCGCACGGCACGCGAACGCGGCATGGCGTTCGGGTGGTGGGGTGTCGTCTCGGGCATGGGGCTAGGCTTCGGCCCAATCGTAGGCGGCGTCATCGTTGCGCTTTGGAGCTGGGAATGGGTTTTCCTCGTTCACGTCCTGCTCGGCGCGGGAACATGGCTGCTTGCCGCCGGCGGCGTTGGGGAATCGCGCGATCCGGAGGCGGCGCGTCTCGATCTTGCCGGCATGGTCACGCTTTCGGTCGCCGTTTTTTGCCTTGCCTTTTTCATCACCCAGGGACCCGTGCTCGGTTTTGTGGGCCCGGCGGCGCTCCTGATCCTTGGCATTTCTCTGGCAAGCTGCATCGCCTTCGTGATTGCTGAAAAGCTTAGTTCAAGACCGATGTTCGATTTCTCCGTCTTCCGCATCAGGCCTTTTTCGGGGGCGATCATCGGCTCTGCGGCGATGAATATCAGCTTCTGGCCATTCATGATCTATCTGCCGATCTGGTTTCAGGCGGGTCTCGGTTATGACAGCGTCACCGCCGGCCTCGGCCTGCTTGCCTATACGCTGCCAGCGCTGGTGATGCCGCCCTTGGCGGAGCGCCTGTCGTTGCGCTACCAGCCGCGCCTCGTCATTCCGGCCGGGCTGTTCACCATCGGCCTCGGTTTTATGCTGATGAAATTGGGAAGCGGCATCGAAAATGCGAGCTGGCTCACCATGCTGCCCGGCTGCATCCTCGCCGGTATCGGGCTGGGGCTGACCAATACGCCTGTTACCAACACCACCACGGGTGCGGTTTCTCCCGCCCGTTCCGGCATGGCCTCGGGCATCGACATGAGCGCACGGATGATTTCGCTCGCCATCAACATCCCGATCATGGGCTTTATTCTGGTCGAGGGCGTCCAGGCTTCGCTTTGGGCAAACCTGCCTTCCGGTGCGGATGTGCATGAAGTGCAGTCGCTGGCGGAAAAGATCGCGGCGGGAACTGCCGGCGCCTCGGCGCAGGGGATTTCGGAAGAACTCGTCCATCGCGCGCTTGCGGACGGGTTCGGGCTGGTCATGCTCTATGCCGGCATCAGCGTCTGGTTCCTTGCCGCCATCAGTTTTATGATCTTCGGTCCGGCGCGAAAACCCGCCCGAGGTTAGGGCGACGGCTGCCAGAGGGAAAGCTGTTTTCTTCGCCTCGTCATTAGCAGCGTTGCGCCTGCAAGCGCGGAAACAGGGCCGCAGCATGCTGGAATGGATCAGCTTTAGGGATGATGCCAGCTCGGGAAAATCTGCGATCCCGTGGCTTCTTTACCATCGTATCGCACACGCCTGTGCGAATCTATCACAGGCGTGTGCAACTGCCGATGTCTTATTTCACCTGGGCGACGACCAGCTTGCCGTTTTCGCGTTCGGCGACGAACTCGATATTGGCGCCTTCCTTGAGCTTGGCGAGGATCGCATCGTCCTTGACGCGGAACACCATCGTCATTGCCGGCATGTCGAGGTTCTTCAGTTCTTCATGGATGATGGTGACCTTCTTGGCTGCGGTATCGACCTTTTTGACCGTTCCCTTGGTGAATTCTTCCGCGAATGCACTGAGGGGAGCGGTGAGCAGGAGTGCCGTTGCAACGGCGATTTTTACGATGGTCTTCATGGTCAGATTCCTTTGTTGCCGGGTTACTTTGCAGAAACTTTGAGATCGCCGCGCATGCCGGCCTCGTAATGTCCGGGCTTCAGGCAGGCGAATTCGAACATGCCGTCATTGGTGAATTTCCAGATGATTTCGCCGCTTTCGCCGGGCGCGAGGCTGATCGCATTCGGATTGTCGTGCTCCATTTCCGGAGCCTTCTCCATGGCGGCCTTGTGCTCCAGATTGGCCTTCTGTTCGTCGAGAATGAATTCATGGTCCAGTTCGCCGACATTCTTCACGGCGAAGCGAACCGTTTTGCCCTTTTTGAATTCGAATTTGGCGGGCGTGAACACCATCTTTCCATCAGGCGTTTCCTTCATCGTCACCTGAATGGTCTGGGTCACCTTGGCCTTGTCGCCCGGTTCACCGATCGCCATCGCTTCATGGCCGCCGCCATGAGTGCCCGATGCAAGGGCGGGCGTGGCGAGAGCGGCAAGAAGCAGTGCAATTTTCAGTTTGGTCATTCCATATTTCCTTGATTTTGGTGGGGGATCTTGTGGGTGTGTGTGTCTGCGCGATCAGCCGTGTTTCATCGGTTTCGGCGTGATCTGCGTTTTGGGGTCATTGGTCTTGGTCGTATCCGGCAACGTGCCGGTCCATTCCCAGGCCTGGGTTCCGGGCGGGTTTTCGTACCAGCCGGGATCTGAGTAATCGCCCGCGGAGATGCCTTCGCGGACCTTCACCACGGAGAACATGCCGCCCATTTCGATCGGGCCGTGCGGCCCCCAACCCGTCATCATGGGTACGGTATTTTCAGGGATTTCCATTTCCATCGCGCCCATATCGGCCATGCCGGCGGTGCCCATCGGCATATATTCCGGCCGCACCTTGCGGATTTTCTCTGCGACAGTCTTCTTGTCGACGCCGATGAAGGTCGGGACGTCATGTCCCATGGCGTTCATCGTATGGTGCGACTTGTGGCAATGGATCGCCCAGTCGCCGACATATTTGGCGTCGAATTCGTAGGCGCGCATGGCGCCGACGGGAATGTCGATGCTAACCTCCGGCCAGCGCGCCTCGGGCCGCACCCAGCCGCCATCCGTGCAGGTCACCTCGAAATCGTAACCATGCATGTGGATCGGATGGTTGGTCATGGTCAGGTTGCCGACGCGCACGCGCACCCGGTCGTCCTTGGAAACCACCAGCGGATCGATGCCCGGAAACACCCGGCTGTTCCATGCCCACAGGTTGAAATCCGTCATCGTCATGATCTTGGGAACGGAGGCGCCCGGGTTGATGTCGAAGGCGTTGAGGAGGAACACGAAATCGCGGTCCACCGGCATGAAGGTGGGGTCCTTCGGATGGACAACGAAGAAACCCATCATGCCCATCGCCATCTGCACCATCTCGTCCGAATGCGGGTGGTACATGAAGGTGCCCGATTTCACGAGGTCGAACTCGTAGACGAAGGTCTTGCCGACAGGAATATGCGGCTGCGACAGGCCGCCCACCCCATCCATGCCGGACGGCAGGATCATGCCGTGCCAGTGGATCGTCGTATGTTCCGGAAGCTTGTTGGTGACGAAAATACGCACCCGGTCGCCTTCGACGGCCTCGATGGTCGGGCCGGGCGACTGACCGTTATAACCCCAGAGACGGGCGGTCATGCCCTCCGCCATTTCGCGCTCCACCGGCTCGGCGACAAGGTGGAATTCCTTGACGCCGTTGTTCATCCGGAAGGGCAGGGTCCAGCCGTTCAACGTGACCACAGGGTTGTAATCGGGGCCGGTGGTGGGCTTGACCGGGGCCTGGGTCGCAGCCGTTTCCATCACGGCCGCTTCCGGCAGGCTGGTGTTGGATGTTTTCGCCCAGGCCGCCGAGGAGACCATGGCTGCGCCGACACCCAGAAAGTTTCTTCTATTGAACATGGTGATTTCCTTTCTCAGTGTCCGCCACCGCCGCCAGCGGCGGCAACCTCGGTCTCCGCACCTGCCGCAGCACCCGTACCTCCCCCGTAGATGGCGGGAGCGAGGCCGGCCTGCGCGAGCCAGAAGTCGCGTTTGGCATTGATGGCCAGCAGGTTGGAACTGACCTTTTCCCGGCTGTCGGCCAGAAGCTCGAAGGTGTTGGTGATCATGCCATTATAGGTCAGCAGCGACTGCTCCTCGATTTTGGTGCGCAGCGGCACCACGCTGTTGCGGTAGTGTCGGGCGATGTCGTAATTTGAGCGATAGGCCTGATAGGCGGAGCGGGCTTCCGAGCGGACATTGACCGCCTTTTCCGCCAGCAGGTTCGCCGCGCGCATATAGGCGAGTTCGGATTCCCGCATGCGTGCCTGACCGGAATCGAAGATCGGAATGACGAATTCCAGCTCTGCATTGCCGGTTGTCTGCTTGTGTTTTTCGCCATCCTCCAGCTCGCGTTCGGTCTCGAAGCCGGAGCGGATTTCGAGATCGGTCACATATCGGGTGGCTTCGGTGAGCTTGAACGATCGGGCGGTTGCCTCCAGATCGAGCCTGGCCATCTGCAGGTCCACGCGGCGCTGCAGCGCCTCGGCCTCGATCATGTCCCGTTTGGCAAGCGCCTTCGGAAGCGGGGGCAGGCGGTTGGGAATGGTGTATTCGATGTCGGCGCCCCACAGTCCCATCAGCCGCGTCAGTTCCTCCTTGGCAAGGCGGGCCTCAAGCCGCGCCTTGGCGATCTGGCCCGTCAGTTCGGCGTAAAAGACCTGCTCGCGGGCTTGGCCCTCTTTGTTGAGCGAACCCGCTTCCCCAAGCTTGGCGGCAAGTTCCGAGGCGGCATCCGCCGCGGTCTGTGCCTGCGCCAGCTGGCTGACATTTTCCCATGCCGCCACTGCGGTTATCCAGGCGCGGCGGGTATCAGACGCCAGTTGCAGCGTCTTCAGCGCGGCGCCAAGCTGCGCCTTGCGGAAACCGGTATCGGCGATCTCGACATTTTTCTTGAGGGTGGCGAGCGCCAGAATATTGGTGACGACGACACCTTCGATCGCCTTGTAGGCCCTGAGACCTGGGGTGCCGATCCCCGTCAGCCCGATGCCGATCCGCGGATTGATCAGCATGGTCGATTGCCATGCGGTGGCGGCGGATTCGCCGAGATCGGCATAGGCCGCCTGAAGGCCTTTGTTATTCAGCAGCGCAACCTGCACCGCCGTCTCGACATCAAGGGTCTTGCTCGCTGCCATCAGCGATTTAACGCGGGCCTGCGTCGCCTGCGCCTCGGTCCGGTTCTGCACCCAGACCGCCTGTTTTCCCGTCGCCTCGGATGTTCTGGCCGAAACATTGGTGAAACCGGCGTCGCGCGACGCATAGTGGGCGGCCGTAACACAGCCGCCAAGAAGAAACGGCAGGCAAAGGGTGGCCGCGAGTTTCGCGCCCAGTTTGAAGGTAAGTATCGTCATGATGCGTCTCCTTTCGGAGCCTGCGCATCGTTCTGGTTCCGCCAGGGCTTCGGGTCCACCGGCGTGCGGTGCGCGTAACCCGCGACCGGGGTCTGATAGCGGATAGGGGCGGCGCCGAGCGACGGGTTTGCCGCGTCGTCATATGAGGCGGTCTCGTTCATCAGGGATGTGGCTGTGCAGCCGCCCAAAAGCAGGGGCGCTGCAACCACAATGTAAATTGGGTTCATGGTTATTTTCCGAACAGGAGATTCAACGGCGCGACGGCGCTAAAGCCGCTCACGCACGGTCACTGCCCAAAGGCGGGCTTTGCCTGTTCAGATATTCGGGGGACGGTGAAGCAGCGGAGTCTGGCCCAGCGCCTTGCTGTCATCGAGGAACGAGCGGATGCTGTTGACGACGGGTCTGCCAGTAGTGTCGTGGCTGATCAGGACCGCCATGCCGAGACAGAAATCGCCGCAGCATTGGGGCTTTGCGGTTTTTTGGGCGCCGCTATCATGCTCGGCGGTCATGTCGTTGTGATCATGACTATCGGACATCATGGTTGAACCGCCATGGTCCATCATCGCGCCGTGGTCGATCATGGCGGACTGATCGTGCTGCATTCCACCGGCTTCGGCAGGATGCATTGCGGCATCGACAGTGGAAACGCTATAGCCCGCCAGTGACAGGATCATCACCAGTCTGAACAACAGGGCCATTAATTTCGATGCTCGCAACATCTCACGCATGCTGGATAGAAAAGCTGCAGTCCTGTGATTTGTCAATGGATATACCTCATAACCATTGACGAAAGCCGTCATGTCGCATTCCCGCGCAGCGCGGGTGGCAAGCGTACGGGCGTAGCTTGCGGCCTATTCTCCCGTTGCGCGACATTGAAGAGGAGCGAGCGGATAGGGTCGCCCCTGTCCGTCGAGGGCGGAGCGTCCCGTCTGTTCGAATCCCAGCCGGCGATAACTCTATGGCCCCGACGATCCTGCTCCCGCATCTGTCGCCCATCTCTCCTGTCAAAAAATCTTTCTCGAAAAAAGTGCTTGCAAAACGGGGTTCGAGAAAAATAGATAAAACGAACTTCTATCTATTTATTTTGAGGGAAAGATCGACAGATGGGCCAGATCGTGACGCAAATCGACAGAAATCTAGCTCCAATTGCGAGTCCGGGAGATCGTTTGTCGCTTGAGGAAGCCATAATTATCTATAATTTGTCGTTTAACGATCTTCTGTTCCGCGCCCAGCAGGTGCATCGCTGTCATTTCGATCCCAACGCCATCCAGATGAGCCGGCTTTTATCCATCAAGACCGGCGGCTGCCCGGAGGATTGCAGCTATTGCAGCCAGTCCGCCCGCAACCCGACAGGCCTCAAGGCCTCCAAACTCATGGAAGTGGAGCGGGTGCTGGCTGAGGCGCGCAAGGCGAAGGAAGGCGGCGCGACGCGTTATTGCATGGGTGCTGCCTGGCGCAATCCCAAGGAGCGCGACATGGAGGCCGTGGTGGCCATGGTCGAGGGCGTGAAGGCGCTCGGCATGGAAACCTGCATGACGCTCGGCATGCTGACGCCGGAGCAATCCGAACGGCTGGCCGATGCCGGTCTCGACTACTATAACCACAACGTCGACACTTCCGAGCGGTTTTATTCTGAGATCATCACCACCCGCACCTTCGAGGACCGGCTGGAAACGCTGGCCAATGTCCGAGATGCCGGCATCAAGGTCTGCGCCGGCGGCATTCTCGGCATGGGGGAAACGGTGGAAGACCGGATCTCGATGCTGGTGACGCTCGCCAATCTACCGGTTCCGCCGGAAAGCGTGCCGATCAACATGCTGATCCCGATCCCCGGATCGAAGCTTGCCAATGCCGATCCCGTCGATCCCATCGATTTCGTCCGCACCATCGCGCTGGCGCGTATCCTCATGCCGCGTTCGCATGTGCGGCTTTCGGCCGGGCGCACGGAGATGAGCGATGAGACACAGGCGCTCTGTTTCCTGGCCGGCGCCAACTCCATCTTCATCGGCGAGACGCTGCTGACGGCGGATAATCCGGGTGAGGACCACGACACGGCGCTTTTCCGCCGTCTGGGCCTGAAGCCGATGGAATTGCAGTCTGGGGAGGCGGGAGGGTGCCGGTGAACCTTGCGGCGTTCTCCCCCTATGAGGCGAAGCTTGCCGGCCTGGAGCGCAAATCGCGGCTGCGCGCACTTGCTCCTCAACAGGGGGTCGACTTCACCTCCAACGACTATCTTGGGCTTGCCGATTCACCCCGGCTGAAGGCGGCAATCGCCGACGCCATCGGAAGGGGCGTGCCGGCGGGGGCCGGCGGCTCGCGGCTGCTGCGTGGCAACCATCCCGAACATGAGGCGCTGGAAGCGGAAGCGGCGGTGCTTTTCGGGGCGGAAAAAGCGATCAATTTCGGCAGCGGTTTTGCCGCTAATGTCGCACTGTTCTCCACATTGCCGCTGCGGGAAGACCTCGTTCTTCACGACGCCCTGATCCATGCCAGCGTCCATGACGGTATCGTGGCCGGCAAGGCGAAGGCGATCGCGGTGCCGCATAATCAGGTCGAGGCATTCGAACGGGAAATAATCCGCTGGCGGCAAGAGGGTGGCCGGGGCCGACCGTGGATCGCCGTCGAAAGCCTTTATTCCATGGATGGCGACCGTGCGCCGCTTTCGGCCCTGGCTGATCTTGCCGGGAAATATGAGGGCTTCCTTGTCGTCGACGAGGCCCATGCCACCGGTGTTTTCGGCCCCGGCGGGCGTGGCCTTGCCGCGGAGCTGGAAGGCCGGGACAATTTGGTGGCGTTGCACACCTGCGGCAAGGCGCTCGGTCTTTCCGGTGCGCTTTTGAGCCTGCCGGCGGTTCTCGCCGATTATCTCGTCAACCGCGCCCGCGGTTTCATCTATTCGACCGCACCTTCGCCGCTGATGGCTGCGGCGGTTCGGGAAGCCCTGCGCATCGTCGACGATGAACCATGGCGGCGCTTGCGGCTGGCGGAACTGGTAAACTTTGCCGGCGAGGAGCTTCGCTCCCGGCTCGGCGTTGCGCCCAGCGGCTCGCAGATATTACCGGTGATGATAGGCGACAATGCCCGTTCGCTGCGTATCGCCGCGCATTTGCGGGAGGGTGGTTTCGATGTGCGGGCGATCCGCCCGCCGACGGTGCCGGAGGGCACGGCGCGCCTGCGCATCGCCATCACGCTCAATGTGGATGAAAGCCAGATCGCCAATATGATCGGGCTGCTCGCCCTTTCGCTTGCGGAGGAGCGGAAATGAGCCCTCGTTTCGTCATCTCCGGCACCGATACGGGCATCGGCAAGACGGTTTTTTCCGCAGCGCTGACCCAGGCCCTGCAGGCATATTACTGGAAACCCGTGCAATCCGGGCTGGAGGAAGAAACAGACAGCGAGACGGTGGAACGGCTGGGTGGCGTGCCGCGCGGGCGTATTCTACCGGAGGCCTATCGCCTGAAAATGCCGGCTTCGCCGCATCTATCGGCCCGCGGCGAGAATATAACGATCGATCCCGCGCTGCTGCTGCCGCCGCAAACGGATGGACCGCTGGTGATCGAGGGGGCGGGCGGGCTTCTGGTGCCGCTGACGGACACGGTGCTCTTCGCCGATATCTTCGCCCGCTGGCAAATTCCGCTTGTGTTATGCGCAAGGACGTCGTTGGGCACCATCAACCACACGCTGCTCTCGCTCGAGGCGTCGCGGCACCGTGCCATTCCCGTGCAGGGCGTGGTTTTCATCGGGGACGAGAACCGGGAAAATGAGCGCGTCATCGCCAATATAGGCGCCGTTCGCCCGCTCGGCCGTCTGCCGCGCCTGCCGGAGATGACATCAGAGGCGCTGCATCGGGCCTTTGCGCGACACTTCAATCTCGCTGATTTTCTGGAGACGCCGGCATGAGCCGTTCCCCGATCTGGCATCCCTTCACCCAGCATGGGCTGGAACCGCCAATGAAACGCGTCGTTTCTGCGGAAGGCGCATTTCTCGTCGATGAGGACGGCAATCGCCTGTTCGACGCCATTTCCTCCTGGTGGGTCATCACCCACGGGCACCGGCACCCGGCGATCATGGCGGCCATCCGCGCTGCGACAGAGGCCTTCGACCAGGTCATTTTCGCCGAGTTCTCCCATGAACCCGCCGAAACGCTGGCGCGCGGGCTGATCGAGCTTGCGCCCGCCGGGTTAAGCCATGTGTTTTATTCCGATAGCGGCTCGACTGCGGTTGAGGTAGCGCTGAAAATGGCGCTGGGATATTTCCATAATCGCGGAGAAAAGCGCGACCGTATCGTGGTGATGGAGCACGGCTATCACGGCGACACTATCGGCACCATGTCGACCGGTGAGCGCGGTGTCTTCAATGCCGCTTACGAACCGCTGCTCTTCGGCGTCGACCGGCTGGCTTTTCCGGAAGCGGGCAACGAACAGCACACGCTGGACATGTTCGAAAACTTCTGCCGTTCAGGCCGTATCGCCGCCCTGTTGGTCGAGCCGCTGGTGCTCGGGGCGGGCGGCATGAAGATTTACGGCGCGGATGTTCTGGCCGGGCTGAAACAGATCGCCGAACGCCATGGCTGCCTCGTTATTGCAGACGAGGTGATGACGGGCTGGGGCAGAACCGGAACCATGTTCGCCTGCGAACAGGCCGGCATTGCGCCGAATATTCTGTGCACCTCCAAGGGCCTGACCGGCGGCTCCTTGCCGCTGGCGGCAACGCTGTGCAGTGCGGAGATTTTCGACGCGCATTTTTCGACGGATCGCCGCAAGACCTTCTTCCATTCCAGTTCCTATACGGCCAATCCGATCGCCTGTGCTGCGGCTGTCGCCAATCTTCAGGTCTGGCGGGATGAGCCCGTGCTTCAACGCATGGGGCAATTGCAACAGGTTCTGCACGACAATCTCCAGCGATTTGCAGATGACCGGCGTTTTACCGGTATTCGGCAAATTGGGACCATCGCGGCCCTCGATCTCGTGACGCCCGCCGGCGGGTATCTCGCCGAGGCGGGGCCGCGCATGCGGCAATTGTTCCGTAAGCGCGGGTTCGTTATCCGCCCGCTCGGCAATGTGCTTTACCTGATGCCGCCCTATTGTTCGACGGCGGAAGATTTAAGCAGCGTCTTTGACGCCATCGACGAGGTGGCCGGGATCGTCACCGAAACCGCTCCGCTAAAATCGCGCGCGCTCGGCATCGCGTGAGAACAGGGTGCGGCCATGTTCAACCTGTTCCAGAACCGTCTCCGAAAGTCCTGACAATGCAGACCCGTTCTTCCCGCATGGCCGGTTTTGGTCATGCCGTTCCGTCAAGATGTGTTGAAAATGTCGAGATTGAGACCAGTCTCGGGCTGGAAGCCGGCTGGATCGAGCGGCGCACCGGCATCCGCACGCGTTATTGGGCGCAAGAGGGCGACACGCTGAGCGGCCTTGCGGCGAGAGCCGGCCGCATGGCGCTGGAAGACGCCGAAATCGCCTCCGATGACATCGCATTGACGCTGCTTGCGACTTCCACGCCGGATCATCTTCTGCCGCCCTCGGCGCCGCTGCTCGCACACAGGCTGGGCCTTACCCGATCCGGCGCGATCGATCTTGCCGGGGCCTGTTCCGGCTTTCTTTATGCGCTCACGCTTGCGGATGGCTTTGTCCGCACCCACGGCCGCGCCGTGCTCGTCGTTGCCGCCAATATATTGAGCCGTCGTATCAATCCGGCGGAAAGGGCAAGCGCTGTCCTGTTCGCCGATGCCGCCGGCGCTGTCGTACTCAAGCCCTGCCGCCAGGCGCAGCGTGGGCTTTTGTCGGCCGATCTCGTTGCGGATGGCGGCGGTTACGATCTGATCCAGATAGCGGCGGGGGGCAGTAGCCAGCCCTTCTCAGCCGATACATCCACTGAGGAGGCGCTGATGACAATGCGTGACGGCCGCGAGGTTTTCTCCCGTGCCGTGACGCTGATGACCGAGACCGCGCAAAGGGTGTTGCATGAAGTCGGAATGACGGCAGTCGATATCGACCGTTTCGTGCCGCATCAGGCCAATGCCCGTATGTTCGACGCCGTCTGCGGCAATCTCGGCATTGACAGGCAAAAGACGGTCCGCACCATAGAAAGCTTCGGCAATTCTTCCGCCGCAACCATTCCGCTTTCGCTCTCCGTCACCAACGCCGAAAGGCCTCTCGCGGAAGGCGAAATCCTGCTTTTGACCGCCGCCGGCGCCGGTATGACGGGTGGAGCGGCCGTTTATCGCGCATGAACGATGCAGGGCACGGGATGTCGCGATGCTGTGCTGTATTCACAACTCAGGAAGCTGACTTTATTTGGAGAAATTTGGCTGGTGAACCTGGACCTTCATGGGGTGCGGAGGTGCTGGCGGGTTTCCACATCAAGGATGAGCTGCCTGATTTAGGCAGGTTGTTCAAGCTGGGCCGTGTGGTTTCGCGACATTAAGCGCATGATGCCGATGAAAGCTGCGACTGCAGCTGAACCGAGCAAGGCGGCGACCGACAAGGCCCATGCGACGCCGACCTCGTTCATCATGAAAGCCAAGACAAACGGTGCAGTCGACGAGATGACCAAACGGATCGAAAGGATTTGGCCTTGACGTTTTCCGTAACCTTGGCTTCCGAAGAGGACTAGCGGAAGAGTGCCTTGCACAATGCTGCTGAGGCCTGAACCCAGGCCGAAAACCACCGCAAACACCAGAGCACCTGGAACAGATGGAGCGGTGGCGATCAGAATAATGAGCGCCGCTGGCAACAGAACGGCGGAAATGAGTGCCAAGGTCAATTGAGACAGACCGCTCCCGAAAACCATATTAACGAAGCGGCTCAGAACTTGAGA
Organism: Agrobacterium sp. ST15.16.055; assembly: GCF_027956555.1. Taxonomy (NCBI): domain Bacteria; kingdom Pseudomonadati; phylum Pseudomonadota; class Alphaproteobacteria; order Hyphomicrobiales; family Rhizobiaceae; genus Agrobacterium; species Agrobacterium sp. ST15.16.055. The sequence goes on along the minus strand of NZ_JAQKGN010000007.1, from coordinate 90,402 downwards.
TGGACCAAACAGTGTGCCGACTATGACGGCCATGGCTCCAAGCCCGAGTCCGGAGAGAACGGGAACCATGTGTACGAGCAGCGCGGCGTTGACGAAACTCTCAAGCGCAAAGCCCGTCACCATCAGGACGAACGCAGCTGGTCGTATCGAAGGTTGCAGACCGGGAGCCACTTGCCTGGCCGGTTCTCCTCTCGCGCCCTTGCGGTTTCTTGTGACCTTGAACGACAGCCACGCGTGAAGTGGCAAGCAGACCGAGAGATTGAGCGTAGCGAAGACCATATAGACCTGCTGCCATGACATGTGAGCCTGTAGCGCTGTCGTAATCGGCCAGAAGATCGTTGAAGCGAAGCCGGCGATCAGTGTCAGGTAGGTGATGCTGCGCTGCGCGACCTGCGGCTTGATCTGGACGAGCAATGCGAAGGCCGCTCCATATTGCACCAGGTTGGATGCCGTCTCGATCGCGATCAGTGAGAGACCGAATGCCACCTTGCCGGAAGAGAGGGCGCAGGCCACCAGCGCCGCGGCGGCGATTGCCGAGCCGCCCGTCATGACACGGCCGGCGCCGAACCGATCGATCCATTTCCCCATCGTGGGCGCGGCGAGGCCCCCGATCAGGAGAGCGGCGGATAGCGCGCCGAAAATCCATTCCAACGACCAGTCCAAATCTCGCGCCATGGCGGGCGCGAGAATGCTGAAGCTGTAATAGAGACTTCCATAGCCAATGATCTGGGTCAGACCGAGGGCAAGGATCGCGGCGACAGGAACCTTGTTATCGCTCATCGAACCTGTACCAACGTGTTGTCGGCACGGGCAGCACCGTTGCATCCGCATCCCGTTTGCTGGGCCGCCTTCGCCGCCGCGTCGGCCACGCAGCAGGCATCAACATTCGCTGGCGCCGGGCCGCCGCAACACCCCCCGGACTTGCCGTCTTGCGTGCCGCTCACGCCAAGATCGACGCTGCAGACACCTGTCTTCGGCAATACCAAATGGACCTCGCGCGCCGCCTTGTGATCGCCGGCGATCTCCGCCGCCACGGAGCGCACCTGCTCGTATCCGGTCGCCATCAGGAAGGTGGGCGCGCGCCCGTAGGACTTCGACCCGACGATCGTAAAGCCAGGTTCCGGATGCGCGAGTTCGACGATGCCATGCGGAGGCACGTCGCCACAGGAGTGGAGATTGGGATCGATCAGCGGCGCAAGCGCCGGCGGCGCCTCGACGGTAGGATCGAGTGCGATACGCAGTTCGCGCAGGAACGAGTGATCCGGCCGGAATCCCGTGGTCACAATGATCCGATCGACGACGATCGAGTATCGCGCACCAGCGAGCATTGCCTCCACGCGCAGACTGTAACCTTCCTTCTGAATCCTGTTCACCGCGAACGGTGTCAACATGTTCAGGCGACCATCCTCCATGGCGCTCTTGGCGGCAAGGCCGAGCGCGCCGCGCTCCGGCAACTGATCGTTCAATCCGCCGCCTAGCAGGCGGTCGAGGCCACCACGACGAAGCGCCCAGAATATCTCCGTGCCCGGTTCTGCCTCCTGAACCTCCATCAGCGCCAGCGCCGCATTGATCGCGGAATGGCCGCCGCCAATCACGAGGACGCGCTTGCCCGCAAACTTACCCCTCTCTACGCCAGCGACATCGGGAATGCCATACGAGATGGAATCGGAAGCCGCCGTCTCGCCGGGGACGGGTAGGCCGTCGACGCCGATCGGGTTCGGTTGCGTCCAAGTGCCGGAGGCGTCGATCACAGCGCGGGCCCGAACCCGAGCTTCCTCGCCATCTTGGTCCCTGTATCTGACGAGGAAGGCCGAAACGTCGCGGCCGGCGGACGAGACTTTGTCCAGACCCTCGCGGGTGATCGCGGTGATGGTGGCGCCCAGCTTGAGGTTCCGCGCGATCTGCGGGAGTGCGGCGAGCGGCTGCAGATAGGCGCCAACAATGTCGGACCCGGTTGGCAGAGCATCTTCATCAGGGCCTTGCCATCCAGCGTTCTCAAGAAGGGAGCGGGCGGCTGCGTCAATATTGTATCTCCATGGAGAGAACATGCGGACATGTCCCCACTCGATCAGCGAAGCACCAACCGTGTCGCCGCGCTCGAAAACAATTAACGGGATGCCACGGATGGCGAGATGCGCTGCGGCGGCGAGACCGACCGGTCCAGCACCAATGACGGCCACGGGAAGTTCACCAGCATTCAACATGACAGTTCCTTCGATATTTCTAGTAATTTAGAATTATATGGGCAAAAAAAGGGATCATTCCGCGGCCTCCACGGTCTTCGATGAACAGTTGGCATCGGCACAGCATTCGTCAACGAGATAGCCGACTAGTGCCTGCATCTCCGGATAGTTGGCGCGGCAGATCAGCGTCGTCACCTGCCGTTCCTGGGTCACAAGGCCGGTATCGACCAGGCGCTTCAGATGATGGGAGAGCGTCGACGCCGCGATATCCAGCTTTTCCTGAATACGGCCTACGGGCAATCCATCCTCTCCGGCGCGAACAAGCGTCCGGTAGAGTTGGAGGCGGGTGATATTCCCGAGGGCTTCAAGCTGGGCGGCTGCCATTTCGATTTTCATGGAAATAAAATGACTCGCATTCACCACGACGTCAAGGCTATTTCGACAGATGTGGAAATAGCCTTGACGCGGTCAGATCGTAGCAGGAGGATGGCTTCATGCGCCCGTCGGCGTCGAATTCCTGAAAGGCCTCGGCGACCGACGACTGGTTGGGAACGGTGATCATGCGCATCCAGCGGCTGAGAACCCGGAGCTGGTTGATGGCGTTGAACGACTGCGATCCGCTCAACACCTGCATGAGCGCAAGTGTCTTGCCCTGCGTCGGCCGGACTGAGTCGACAGACAGCGGAATCCAGTCGATCTGCGCTATCGGCAGCAATGGTCGGAAGGTCATCCGATGGACAGCCAACCCAACAGTGCCATCGAGAACGGCTTGACCGCCCAGTTCACCAGCAGCGTTACGCCGATGCCGCACCAATCGACCGGACTGTATCTCGCCGTCAATAAAGCGGATCAAAGTGGCCGGCTCCGTATCCACGAAACGCGGCTTCAACGGCTAATTCATCGGTATCAACGCCGAGAGCGCACGATCATTGAATGAAGCGGATTGTAGCAGAATTCAGGCGGAATCTTGCCAGTCATCCGCGCGCGACAGGCGGAATTTCGCCCGCTGTCGTTCGGGACTCTTTTTCTTCACCGCAAATTCAATTAGTTAGAGTTGGCCCGTCTTTTGCTGCTTTGGCGTCACGCGGTTCCGTTCCGGTAACGGTCGCGTCGATCACAAATGAGTGGGAGGAACCCAGTGAACAGCATACTGAAACGCGCCATCATTTTGGCAATCGCAAGCACGTCCATCACCTTTTCCGGGACAGCGGCAAAGGCGGCGGATTTCATCAACATCCTGACCGGCGGCACATCGGGCGTCTATTACCCGCTCGGCGTTGCGCTCTCCAAGATCTACGGCGAGAAGATTGAAGGTGCTCGCACCCAGGTTCAGGCGACGAAGGCCTCGGTCGAGAACCTCAACCTGCTGCAGCAGGGTCGCGGTGAAATCGCCTTTGCACTGGGGGATTCGGTCAAGCTGGCCTGGGAGGGTAACACGGATGCCGGATTCAAGGCCCCGCTCGATAAGCTGCGCGGGATCGCGGCCATCTATCCGAACTATATCCAGATCATGGCGTCGAAAGAATCCGGTATCGCCACCCTTGCCGATTTCAAGGGCAAGAGCCTTTCCGTCGGCGCGCCGAAATCCGGCACGGAGTTGAATGCCCGAGCGATTCTTGCCGCTGCCGGCATGAGCTATGCAGACCTCGGCAAAACGGAATATCTGCCCTTTGCCGAATCCGTCGAGTTGATGAAGAACCGGCAACTCGATGCGACGCTGCAGTCTGCCGGTCTCGGCGTCTCCTCTTTCAAAGATCTGGCAACCTCCGTCGAGGTACAGATGGTCACGATACCCGAGGAAATCGCCACGAAGCTCGGCGCGCCCTACATCAGCGCAACTGTTCCAGCCGGCACATATCAGGGCCAGACTAGCGATGTGAAGACGGTTGCGGTCGTCAATTTCCTCATCACACATTCCGAGGTTTCCGACGAAACCGCCTACCAGATGACCAAGCAGTTGTTCGAGAACCTGCCGGCGCTCGAGGCGGCGCACAAGGCGGCAGCGAATATCCGCATCGAGGACGCGCTCAAAGGCATGCCTGTTCCCCTCCATCCAGGAGCTGAGCGCTTCTATAAGGAAAAAGGTCTGCTTTAACGGCGACGGGCGGCGTCCGGCGTCGAGGTTGCTGCTGCGGCCATTGCGCGTCGGCCTCTGGAAGCACGGCCCTCCAGCGGGCCAGCGCCGCCCACATTTGCTCGGATTTTCGGGAGGAATCCATGCTCGACAATACAAATGAACAAAATCATGCCGCGGAGCTTAACGGGCACGAGACTCTGACCCAGGCCTTTCCGAAGACCTGGGACGGACGACTCCTGTTTGCGATCGCGCTTGCCTTCTCCATTTTCCAGATCTCGACCGCTGCGCATCTGCTCGACTTGCCGAGTCAGATCGTCAGGGCAGTGCACGTCGGCTTCGTCACCGTGCTCGTATTCCCGTTGCTGGCGACATTCGCCGGGCGCGGCGCGCCCGCAAAGGCGTTTGCCTGGGTCCTTGCCCTGCTTGGCGCGGCGGTGGCCTTCTACCAGTGCTACGAATATGCCGAACTGCTCGTTCGTGCCGGCGATCCGCTTCCGCGCGATGTTGCCGTCGGCGTCCTGGCGATTGCTATCGTCTTCGCCGCCGCATGGGCGATCATGGGACCGGCCCTGCCAATCATATCCGGCGTCTTTCTCGCCTACAGCCTGTTCGGTGAATATCTGCCGCCGCCGCTTGATCATCGCGGCTATGGTTTCGCACAGGTGATAGACCATATGGCCTATGGTACGGAGGGCATCTACGGCATTCCGACCTTTGTGTCGTCGACCTATATCTTCCTGTTCATTCTCTTCGGCGCCTTCCTCGAAAAGGCCGGTATGATCCGGCTCTTCACCGATGTCTCACTAAGCTTCGTCGGCCACAAGCGCGGCGGTGCGGCGAAGGTGGCAATCATTTCCTCCGGCCTGATGGGCACGATATCCGGCTCCGGCGTTGCAAATGTGGTGACGACCGGGCAATTCACCATTCCCCTGATGAAGAAGTTCGGTTATCGACCGGCTTTTGCCGGCGGCGTCGAAGCGACGGCCTCGATGGGCGGGCAGATCATGCCGCCGGTCATGGGCGCTGTCGCCTTCATCATGGCAGAGACGCTCGGCGTCGAATATCACGAGATCGTCAAGGCGGCGATCATTCCGGCTATTCTTTATTTCGCTTCCGCCTTCTGGATGGTGCACCTCGAGGCCGGCAAGCGCGGGCTGCTCGGCCTGCCGAAGGCGGATTTGCCTTCGGCCAAGGCTGCGGTCGTCGAGCAATGGTATCTGATCCTGCCGCTCGCGGCGCTGGTCTGGCTGCTGTTCTCGGGCTACACGCCGCTCTTCGCAGGCACGGTCGGCCTTGCCTTCACGACCCTGCTGATCCTCGGCAGTTCGGTTGTCTTGGGTTTGCCCGCCGGCGTAATCCGAATCATCTTCTGGATCGGCCTTGGTCTCGTGGCGGCCGCCTTCTTCCAGTACGGCATCGGCGTGATCGTCGCCGCGCTGGCATTGCTCATCGGGGCCAACGCGTTCTCGAAGGGCGGCCGGGAGACGCTGGTGACCTGTCGCGACGCCCTTGCAGAAGGTGCGAAGACGGCCTTGCCGGTCGCAATCGCCTGCGCGCTTGTCGGTGTGATCATCGGAACGATGACGCTGACGGGTGCGGCCAACACCTTCGGCCAGTTCATCGTCTCGGTCGGCGGCCAGAGCCTCTTCCTGTCGCTGCTCCTGACCATGGTGACCTGCCTCGTGCTCGGCATGGGTATACCGACGATCCCTAACTACATCATCACCTCGTCGATCGCTGGCCCGGCGTTGCTGGAACTTGGCGTGCCGCTCATCGTCAGCCACATGTTCGTCTTCTATTTCGGAATCCTGGCGGACCTGACGCCGCCGGTCGCGCTCGCCTGCTTTGCGGCAGCGCCAATTGCGCGCGAAAGTGGACTGAAGATCGCGATGCAGGCGATCAAGGTGGCGGCGGCGGGTTTCGTCATCCCGTTCATGGCCGTCTATTCGCCGGCGCTGATGCTCCAAGACGGCGGAGCGATGGCCGCGGCCGTCGGCTATCCGCTCGCGGTCGCCTATATCGTCATCAAGACCGGCCTTGCGATCGGGCTCTGGGGTACGGCCGTGATCGGCTTCGTCGCCGTCCGGCTGTCGATTGCAGAGCGCGCGCTTGCGGCCGCGGCTGCTTTTACCCTGCTTGCGGCCCTTCCTTTGACCGATGAGGTGGGCTTCGGGCTTGCCGCTCTCTTCGTATTTCTGATCTGGCGGCGGGCGCGAACGGCGAATGGCAAGCCGGCGTCGGAGGCCGTGTGAGCACGCTGGTCTGCATCATTGCTGGCGGCAAGGCCGTTGCCTTGGCCGCCAGCGTCTTCACGCTCGGCTGGACGCATTCTGTCGAGAAAACCCAGTGGCAGGAGCGCTGGGCTGCCACATCGCAGGGCCTTCTTCTCGAGGAGGCGCGCGTCCAGGGCTCGGGCGCCGGTATGGAACCTGGAGAAAATGCCCATCGCGAAGGCGGCTGGTCAATCTGGACGCCGGACCTTCCGCCGATCCCCGAGTTGGTCCTGGCCGCTTCCGGGGCGACAATCTCCGGCTGGACGCTCTGCGATGTCGGTGGTTGCCGCGAGTTCGGGCGAGAGAAACAGGAGCCGATCGTCCTGCGGCCATGTGACGCCCCTCCGCCGTGAGGCCTGCTGCAGGGGTCCTTAAATCGCAAGGTATTTGAAGAGGGAACGATGCAGCAGTTCAGATCGCTCGCTTGCGGATCTGCTGTTCTCTCTGCAAGAAAGAGGCGCTACACTTGATGCATCGGACAATTCTTGCGGCACGACACGGTTTTCAGATCCGCAAAGGTCGCTGCAACACTTACAATCCGTCCTTGGGTCGCTTTCGATCTAAGGACACATCCGGAAGGCAGGTCGACTCGGCAATGGCGCGCAACATCGGCAGAATGACTGTCCTGATGCTGGTCGTGACCTGCATTGCGCCTTTTGTCGCCTACCATCTTGCGAGCAGTTCGGCGACCGGCGCCCTGGAAGGGCAGATTCAGCGAAGTCTTTTCCTGACCAACAGGGCGATTGCCACGGAGATCGAACGGTTTCGTTATCTACCACTTGTTATGGGCGAGGATGCCCGCATACGCGCCCTTGCAGAAAGCGAACCCAGCCCGGCTGTTCTTGATGCCGCCAACCGCTATCTCCAGACAGTCGTAAGGCAAGCCGGCGCCGCCGAGCTCTACGTGCTCGACGCCCGCGGGATCGCGCTTGCCGCGAGCAATTTCGCGACTGGTGAAAGCTTCGTCGGCCACGATTACAGCTTCCGCCCTTATTTCCAGGATGCGCTGCGTGCGGGCGAGGGACGTTATTACGCGATCGGCGTTACCACTCGCAAGCCTGGCTATTTTCTCACGTCGCGGATAGACGTGCCGGGTCGTCCGCCGATCGTCGCCGTCGTTAAGGCGGATCTGCTGCCGCTCGAATTGACCTGGGAGGCTGCGGGTGTCCAGACTGCGATCGCCGACCGCTGGGGCATCGTCTTTCTCTCTGGCAACCCGGATTGGAAATACCGGCCGTTGGCGGCACTTTCCGATGAGGCCGTCGAGCGGCTTGCCAAGGAACGGACCTACGAGGGGGCCGATCTCGCGGCGAGACAACCTATCCTCCCTTCGGGCGTAACCCCGTCGGCGGACAATACGGACGAGCGGGCGCTCCATGTGGAGGAGGGCGGGCAGCGGCTCCTGGCAAAATTCTCGCGCGTCGAGCCGGACGGTTGGCTGGTGCTGGCGGCAACGAGCACGGGTGACGCCGGCAAGATCGCCGGCTTCTGGGCGCTCGCGGCGCTGATCGCCGGCCTCATATCCACCGGCACGCTCTACTTCCTGCATCAGCGCGCGCTCATCATCCGGATGCGGCTGCGCCAGGGCGAAATCCTGGAACGCAAGGTGGCCGAACGCACGCAGGATCTCGCCCGCGAGATCGACATGCGCAAGCGGACAGAGGACGAGCTTCGCCGCGCGCAGGAAGGGCTCATCCATTCCGAAAAGATGGCTGCCCTCGGCCGGATGTCGACTGCGATCGTGCATGAGGTCAGCCAGCCGCTGGCGGCGCTTGAAGCCACATTGGCGACCGCCGGTGTTCTGGCGGAGAAAGAGGCCGCCGCGAAAGTGGGCGACCGGCTTCTCGATGCGCGCGCGCTGGTCAAGCGGATGCAACGAACGGTCAAGCACCTCAAGACATTTGGCCGTAAGGGGGCTTCCGACCTCGAAGCGGTCACCATCGACGCGGTCATAGGAAATGCTCTCGATCTTGCGGCTCCTCGGGCGAAGGCGCTTGGTGTCACGCCGGCGTTTGAGGCGAGGGGGCCGTCGCCGGTTGTCGTTGCCGTGGCGGTGAAGCTCGAACAGGTGACGCTCAATTTACTCCTGAACGCTCTCGATGCGGTGGAAGGCATACAGAACCCTTCTGTCACCATCCAACGGACTGCGCATGCCGGGCGGGTGAGCGTAGCGGTGATCGACAACGGTTCGGGTATCGCACCGGAGCACCGTGATCGTATTGCCGAGCCCTTCTTCACCACCAAGCTCACGGGTGAGGGCCTTGGCCTTGGCCTGTCCATTGCAACCGCGATTGTTCGGGAGTTCGGCGGTGAGATTCTTTATGCCGAAACGCCAGGCGGCGGGACAATGGCGACGATTTCGATGCCGGTGGGCAAGCGGCCCGCACATCCGCTCGAGGCGGCGCAATGACCCGCGGACATATTCTTCTTGTTGATGACGACCGCGACCTCCTGAAGGCGGCAACCGACTGGTTGGAGGTCAGCGGGTTTTCCGTATCCGCTTTCCATCGGCCTGAAGAAGCGTACCAGCAATTCTTTCGCGACGAGCCGGATGTCGTGTTGAGCGATATCCGCATGCCCAGCATAGACGGCATGACGCTTCTGAACTCTCTGATCAAGGCCCGCAGCGAGGTTCCTATCGTTCTGATGACTGGCCACGGCGACGTTACTCTGGCGGTCAAGGCGATGAAGCAGGGAGCGGAGGACTTTATCGAAAAGCCCTATGATGCCGAGCATCTGCTTTCGATCCTCGACAAGGCGGTCGAGAAGCGTCGGATGAAACAAGAAATCGCCCGCCTTCAGGGGTTGGTCCAGACGGGCGGCGGCGTCGAGATCGTCGGCGACAGCCCGGCGCTCCGGGACTTGCGCAGCCGCATCCAGATGCTGGCGAATGTCGATATCGACGTGCTGGTCGTCGGTGAAACCGGAACCGGCAAGGAGCTCGTCGCCCAGGCGCTCCACCAGCAAAGCCGCCGGGCGGGCGGTCCCTTCGTAGCGATCAATTGCGCAGCGCTGCCCGAAAGCATCTTCGAGAGTGAAATTTTGGGTCATGCGAAGGGCGCCTTCACCGGCGCGCTCGCCGACCGGCAAGGCAAGTTCGAGCATGCCGCGGGTGGAACCATCTTTCTCGATGAAATCGAGTCGATGCCCCTGGGACTGCAGGCAAAAATCCTGCGCGTGCTGCAGGAGCGCTTGGTCGAGCGACTGGGCGAAAACCGGCTGCGGCCGATCGATGTGCGGGTTATCGCCGCTGCCAAGAGCGACCTTTCCGGCGAAATCGCCGCCGGGCGGTTCCGCGAAGATCTGTTCTACCGGCTGGCGACCGTGGATGTGCGCATCCCGCCGCTCAGGCAGCGCCGGCAGGATATCGGCCTGCTCTTTGGTCATTTCGCTTCGCTTGCCGCCCATCGTTACGGCCGGGCCGAGCGGAGCGTATCCGCCGATCTCCTGGCGCGATTGCGGCAGCAGGAATGGCGAGGCAACGTCCGGGAGCTCAAGGCGTACGCCGAGCGCTTCGCTCTTGGGCTCGATGACGCCGCATCCGGAGGGGAAGTCCTGCAGCCCGGCGATCCCCTGACTTTGCCCGAGCAATTGGTCGCCTTCGAGGCTGACGTCATCGGCCGCGCGATCGATGACAGCAACGGCAATACGGCCAAGGCGGCCGCGAGGCTCGGCATTCCCCACCGCACGCTCAATGAGAAAATCGCCCGTCTCGGCCTGAGGGATCGGCCGGGAGAGCCCGCGGATGCGGGGTTAAAGCGATAGAAGCGCGCGAGAGAGATCATGCTGAAGGGCTTCCGGCACTAAAAAGCGTGCGATTGGCGATGCTCCTGGTTGGCCCGCGGCGGATTCGGATTCCTTCGATGCGAAGATAAAGTTGCCGCCCGCCTCAGTTGTGTAGGCCCAGCGTTTTTCTGAGCGCTTCCGACCAGACGGCATAGCCTGCGGCATTCAGGTGAACCAGATCGGGTAAATAATAACGGAACATCGGGAGGCCGTTCTCACCAATGAGGCCGGCGTTCGGGTCAAGCCATGTTGTGCGTTCGCTGCTATTGCACCAGTCGCGCGCCATCTGGTTGAAGAGATCGAATTCATGGCGGTATATCCAGCGTGCCGGACTGTGCTTGATCGCCACAACAAACACGTCCGCCTGCGGTAGCGCACGATAGATTCCATCCCGCAAATCGTGCAGGTGCCGGAGCGACGTCTGAGCCTTGAGGCCGTCGCTGGCAATATCGTTTTCACCGAAATAAAGCACCACTCTGTTTGGTTTTAAAGGAACCAGAAGCTGGTGCATGTAGTGGCTGGCGGAGAGGTAAGTGCCGCCGCCAAATCCCAGATTGACGATATCCAGCGAGCCGAGATCTTCGGCAATGGAACCCCAGCTTCGAAACGAGGATGAGCCATAAAAGGCGATCGGATTGTCTGGGAGGCCGATGCGCTGAAGGCGGACCAGAGCGGTAATGATATCGTTTTCGTGACGGCTGGTGCCGATATTGGCTGGGAAGTCGTACATGACGGTCCTAAAAACATGGGGTTTGAAAGCAGGATGCCGCCATTTGGGCATCCGGCGCTCGGCAGAGGTTACGAAATCGCTTGGCGCAAGACAGCCAGGGCACCCTTCGTGAGAGCATCGTCCGCCCCCATGGATGTCTTGAGCCCGAAAACATCTGCGGCAACCAGATAGAGATCGTTCAGCCCGTCATTGCCGACGATCGCTGCCTCGTCTCCCTCCGCATACCATCCGGCATCGCGGGCCTGCCGAAACTCCTGCCCGATGACCAATCCCCGCACATAGGAGTGCAACTGATCCGGCGAAAGCCGGCCGGCAAGCCCGCCAGTTCGCGCCGAAAACAGCAGCGACAGCATGGCGGCGGATCGTTTTGCCTCTTTCAGACCCCAGCGATAGGCCTGCGGATCATCGACCGGCGGCTGCGTGGAACCGCGCGCGATGAAAGAGTGATTGATCAGCAGATTAAAGATTTCACCGGTCACGAATGTCTGGAAACCGTCGATCCGACCCGCCTTTATCCGCGCCCATTTGCTGTGCGTTCCGGGGATGATGAGGGTGGCGTCTTCGCCGAGGCCATGGCCGACGATCTGGGTTTCTTCGCCGCGCATCACGTCGGGAAAGGGCTGGCGGGCGGGGTCGTTGAGACCCGGCAGAAAGACGAGATCGGAGCCGTTCGGCAGCGATTTGCACACCGTTCCGGCGGCAAGTTCCGCCGGGCCTGCTGGGCACGGCACATAAGCGACTTCGACCCAGCCGTTGCGGCTGGTAATCATGCCGAGCGCTGCGACGGGCAAGGCCCCGTGACGCGAAAACCAGGGCGCGAGTGCTGCCATCAGCGCCGCCTCGTGCTCACCCTTGCCGAGGCTCGAAATGCCGTCGGCGGTTTCCAGATGATCGAGTTCTTGACCACTTTCACCAACGAGCGCCGCCCTCAGTGATGTCGTTCCCCAATCAACGATGATCGATGTCGCCGGTGCTGGCATGTCTTGAACCTCCTCGTTCATTTCATCTTGGGGCTTGTAATAGGGTGCGAGTCTATGTAGTGTCAATTAGTGAATTCAAGGTATCAATATATGATACTTAATTGGGAGGAGAATGATGGTGGCTGGCCTCAAGGGGATTTTGCCTGTTCTGCCCACGCCTTTTCTGGCGGATGGCGGCATTGACGAAGCGGGTATGAAGCGGCTGGTGGTCTTTGCGCTCGACCAGGGCGTGGATGGTGTCGTGTTTCCCGGTTTTGCCAGCGAGGTGGAGACTTTGAATGCCGCCGAGCGTGCAGCGCTCTTGAAGATCGTCGTGGATGCGGTGGCCGGTCGGGTGCCTGTTGTGGCCGGCGCCAGTGCGGCCGACTGGCGTGAGGTGGTCGAGCACGGGCGGGCGGCATCGGCGCTTGGCATTCGCCACCTGATGGTGCAGCCGCCCAAATCCGTCGGCACGGATGCGCCGGCGCTGATCGAATTCCTCGGGCGAATCGTCGAGGCACTGCCCGAGGTTGAAATCATCCTGCAGAACGCGCCTGCGCCGCGCGGCTCCGACCTTTCGCCACAGGCGATTGTGGAGATCGTGGGCGCCTTGCCGCAGGTCGCCTACGTCAAGGAAGAAACGCTTCCCGCCGGTCCGGCCATCAGCCACATCATCGCCCACGCGCCTTCGACGCTGAAGGGCGTCATCGGCGGCGGCGGTGCGCGGTACATTCTCGACGAATATGCCCGAGGCGCTACGGCGGCGATGCCGGCGCTGGAGATTGCCGAGGAACATGTGGCCATCGACCGGGCGCTTGTCGCGGGGCGGCAGGAGGAGGCTCGGAGAATCTATATCCGAACCCTGCCGCTTCTGGTGTTGCAGGCTGTTTATCGCATGCGGCTGACCAAATATGTGCTCGCCCGTCGCGGCGTGATCGAAGGCGTCGGTGTGCGTGCGCCGACACCCGAGCTCGATGCGGCGGCGCTTGCCGATATCGATGCCAATCTGGTCGAACTCGGCCTTGTTGCCGCGGAGGCCGCATGAATAGCCCCATTGCAACAGTCGAAGTCTTCACGCTGACCCAGCCGCGCAAGGTGCCCTATCTTGGCGCACTCAGGGAAGGCGAGGTGGTCAATCCCAACGGCTACATCGTGCGCAAGGGCAATCGCACGGTCTACCCCACCTTCGACCGCAGCGTGTTGGTGCGCATGATGACCGAGGCCGGCACTGTCGGCTGGGGCGAGACCTATGGCATCGTCGCCCCCGGCGCGGTCGCCGCCCTCATCAATGATCTTCTCGCCGGTTTCGTGATCGGCCGCGATGCGTCCGATCCTTCGGCTGTTTATGACGACCTCTACGACATGATGCGGGTGCGCGGTTATACCGGCGGCTTTTACGTCGATGCGCTCGCCGCGCTTGATATCGCGCTCTGGGATATTGCTGGGCAGGAAGCCGGAAAATCCATCCGCGATCTTCTTGGCGGCGGGGTAGATACGTTTCCGGCCTATGTTTCCGGCCTGCCTGAAAAAACGCTGAAGGCTCGTGGAGAGTTGGCGAAATACTGGCAGGATCGTGGTTTCGATGCCTTCAAATTCGCAACGCCGGTGGCTGATGACGGCCCGGCGGCGGAAATCGCCAATCTCCGGCAGGTGCTTGGTCCACAGGCGAAGATCGCCGCCGACATGCACTGGAATCAGACGCCGGAGCGGGCGCTGGAGCTGATTGCCGAGATGAAACCGTTCGACCCTTGGTTCGCCGAGGCTCCGGTCTGGACGGAGGACATTGCCGGTCTTGAGAGGGTTTCGAAGAACACCGATGTTCCGATAGCCGTCGGCGAGGAATGGCGCACCCATTGGGATATGCGCGCCCGCATAGAGCGCTGCCGTATCGCCATTGTGCAGCCGGAAATGGGTCACAAGGGCATCACCAATTTCATCCGCATCGGCGCTCTTGCCGCCGAGCATGGCATTGATGTCATCCCGCACGCAACAGTCGGCGCCGGCATTTTCCTTGCCGCCAGCCTGCAGGCGTCATCGACATTGTCGATGCTGAATGGGCACGAATTCCAGCACTCGATCTTCGAGCCCAACCGCCGCCTGCTGGAGGGCGACATGGATTGCCGCGAAGGCAGATATCACCTGCCTTCGGGACCGGGACTTGGGGTAAGACCGTCGGAGGCGGCACTCGGTCTGATTGAACGCATCTGATTTGGTTTTTTGGAGGAGGAAACCATGACAAAAAGAATGAAAAAGCTGGCGCTCAGCACCGCGGCCGCCGTTTTGGTAACGATGGGGGCCGTTGCCCCTGCCATGGCCGATACCGTGCTGAAGTTCATTTCCTGGCAAACCGACGATGCCGGCACGGGCGAATGGTGGCGTTCCGCCATTGCCGCCTTCGAGAAACAGCATCCGGGCGTGAAGATCGAGTTCACCAAGGCGGAGCGCAGTTCCTACGCGGATACGATGACCACGCTTTTTGCAGCCAACCAGCCACCGCAGATCGTGCATCTGGCGTCTTTCGAATTCCAGATGTTTGCCGATAGCGGTTGGCTGGAGCCGCTCGATCCGTGGCTGAAGAAGGACGGTATCGACATGACGGGCTGGGCCGGCCAGCAGAAATGCGAATGGAACGGTGAAACCGTCTGCATTATGACCAACTATTTCGGTTTCGTGATGGCCTACAACAAGAAGCTTCTCGAAGAAGCGGGCGTTGCAGTTCCGAAGACCTATGACGAGTTTCTGGCCGCTGCAAAAGCCACGACCAAGGATCTGAACGGCGACGGTATTGTCGATCAGTTCGGAACAGGTCATGAGACCAAGGGCGGCCCAGGGCAATATCTCACGGAGATGCTGAACTACATTCTCGACGCCGGCGCCTACTGGACCGACAAGGACGGCAAAATCACCATCGACACGCCGCAGATGGTGGAAGGTTTGACCCGATGGAAAACCGTGATGAAAAGCGGCATCAGCCCGGTGGACATGAGCGCCAGCGACGTGCGCAAGCTGTTTGCCGATGGCAAGATGGCCATGCGGCTCGATGGGCCGTGGCTTTATGGCACAACCGAAAAGGGTTCGGCCAAGAGTGACATTGTTTATGCCGTACCGCCGCTTCATCCGCCGCTTGGCGGGTCTTCCAACGTGCTTGCCATGCCGGCCGATATTCCCGACGACCAGAAGGCATTGGTCTGGGATTTCATCAAGCTGACGATGACGCCGGAATTCCAGCGTAGTTACGCTATCCTCGGCGGCAACACCCCGCCCAGCCCGAAAGCGGATGTCTCTGGCGTCGAAAAGACCATCCCGCATTTTCCGGTGCTGATCGAGACAATGAAGGCCGCGTCTGAAGCCGGTATCGACCGCATTCCGACCGGGCTTGAGCTTTTCTACAACGAGTTCAGCAAGATGGTGATGGAAGAAAGCCAGCGGATGATCATTCAGGATCTCGATCCGGCGGAGGTGGCGAAAACCATGCAGGCAAAGGCCGAAGCCATCAAGGGTTGATCCCCCATTGTCCTGATCTTGTTGTCTTGCCATGGCCCGCAAAGGGCCATGGCCATCATCCGCATCCGGCAGGAGGACCATCCATGACCGAACCCGTTCGGGCTGGGCGTCGCAAGTTCTTTGATCTTGCGCGTCCCAGCCGGCAACATCTCCTCGGCTATATTCTGATCGCCCCCGCGGTCCTGATGGTTGCCGCCATCATTGTCTGGCCGCTCGTTTTGGCAATCGACCTGTCGTTCCAGCAGGTCAAGATACCGAGGCTCGGCGGCGCCAGCCGTCCGTTCTCCTTGACGAATTACAACTGGCTGTTTTCGTCGCCGGAATTCTGGCTGGCCTGCTGGGTCACGCTAAAACTGGTCATCGTCGTTACTGCCGGCAGCGTCGCAGTTGGCCTCAGTACGGCGCTTCTTGCCAATAACCGTTTCAAGGGCCGCACCGTCGCGCGGCTGGGGATGGCGCTGCCCTGGGCGGTGCCGGAAATCATCGCGGTCGTCATCTTTGCATGGATGTTCGACACCTCCTTCGGCCTTTTCGGCTGGCTGGCGATCAAGCTCGGTTTTACCGACCAGATGATCCCGTGGGTGAGCAGCTCCACGGCGGCCTTCTGGGCTGTTGCCATCACCATGGTGTGGAAGGGTTTTCCTTTCGTGTCGATCATGTGTCTGGCCGGTCTGCAGTCCATCCCCGCCGATTATTATGCGGCGGCGAAGGTCGATGGCGCGAGTGTGTGGCAGCGTTTCCGCTGGATCACCATGCCGCTTTTGATGCCGGTGCTGGGCGTGACGCTGGTGCTGACCCTGCTTTGGGTATTCCGCGACTTTTCCATCATCAAGGTTCTGACCGGCGGCGGGCCGCTGCGTTCAACCCAGACGCTGTCGATCATGACCTACGATCAGGCCTTCCAGTACCACAATTTCGGCCGGGCCGCCGCCGTCGGCGTGCTGACGCTGGTGATCTGCATCGTCGCGAGCCTCCTGATGCTCGGCCGACGCTCGAAATCGATCTATTGAGGAGGCTTTGATGAAACGGACATTTTTACAGAGCCTTGCCCTTTACGCGACTGTGATCTTCACGCTGATGATGATCCTGTTCCCGGTCTACTGGTTGCTGGTCACGGCACTTTCCACCACCGATGAGCTGTACCGCCTGCCGCCGACCTTCTGGCCGGACGATCCGCAGTGGGACATCTTCGCCCGTGTCTGGGCGGCAAAACCGATCCTGCTGTGGCTTTGGAATTCGATGCTGGCGGCCATCGGCTCGGTGGCGCTGTCGATGTTGGTCTCGGTCAGCGCCGGTTATGCGCTGTCGCGTTATTCCATGCGGGGCGGCGCGACCATGGGGCTCTTCGTCCTGACGGCGAAGATGCTGCCCGCGACGCTGCTCGTCATTCCGCTGTTTTCGATTTTTTCCAGCTTCGGCCTGATCGGCAGCCTGTGGACGCTGGTTCTGGCGCATTCGACAATGATCATTCCTTTCGCCACATGGATGCTGAAAGGCTATTTCGACACCATTCCGAAGGAACTGGAACAGGCTGCCATGGTCGACGGCTGCTCGCCCATCGGCGCGATGGTGCGTGTTGTGCTGCCGATCGCCACGCCGGGGCTTGCCGCTACCGCACTTTATGCCTTCGTGCTCAGCTGGGCAGACTATGCCTATGCGCGCACCTTCCTCGTCAACTCGCCGGACAACTGGACGGCCAATCTCGGCATCACCACGATGCAGGGCGAATACGTCACCTACTGGAACGACATTTCTGCCGCATCCGTGTTCATCGCGCTGCCGATCATCGCAATCTACCTGTTCCTTGAACGTTATTTGGTCGGCGGCCTCACCGCTGGCGCGGAGAAATAAGCATGGCCAATATTTCCATTCGCAACGTCAGCAAGTCCTACGGCGCGCTCAACGTGCTCAGGCCCTTTTCGCTGGAGATCGAGAACGGCGAGTTCGTGGTGCTGGTCGGGCCTTCCGGCTGCGGCAAGTCGACGATGCTGAAAATCCTCGCCGGTCTCGAACCGGCAAGCGAAGGCCAGATCTTCATCGGCGACAACGAAGTGACGGATCTGGCGCCGGGTGACCGCGACATCGCCATGGTGTTTCAGAACTATGCGCTTTATCCGCACCTCACCGTTCGCCAGAATATCGGCTTCGGTCTGAAGATGCGCGGCACGGACAAGGCCGAGATCGATCGCCGGGTTGACGATGCGGCGCGCATTCTGGAAGTGACCCCCTATCTCGATCGCAAGCCCAAGGATCTCTCGGGCGGCCAGCGCCAGCGCGTCGCACTCGGCCGCGCCATCGTGCGCCAGCCGCAGGCCTTCCTGATGGACGAGCCTCTTTCCAACCTCGATGCCAAGCTGCGCGTCCACATGCGTGCCGAAATCGGCGCATTGCACAAGCGCATCGGCGTCACCACCGTTTATGTGACGCATGATCAGGTCGAGGCGATGACGATGGCGGATCGCGTCGTCATCATGCAGGGCGGCGTCATCCAGCAGATCGCCGCACCTGACGAGCTTTTCAACAATCCGGCCAATCTTTTCGTTGCCGGTTTCATCGGCTCGCCGGGCATGAATTTCCTCAATGCGGAACTGCACGACGGCACAGTGACCCTCTTTGGGCAACAGGTCTCTCTGCCGGGGGTCGTGGACCGTCAGGGCGGCGTGATCGTGGGCCTGCGGCCGGAGCATCTCGTTCTGGGCGATGCGCCTGTTACCTTCGATGTCCGACCGACACTGGTTGAAAGCCTGGGATCGGAAAAATACGTGTATTTCGATGCGGAAGGCGCAAGGGTCGCAGATGGCGAAGAAGGCAAGTCAAAGGGGCTGATCGCGCGCGTCTCCCATACCGGCAACCTTCCCGGCAATGAGGCGCTCCGGCTCGGTTTCGATCCGGCCCAGCTTTATCTCTTCGACGCAAAGACCGGAGCACGGCTATGATCCTCGTCACCGGATCGACAGGTCGTGTCGGCCGTGCCGTTGTTGCCGCCTTGCGCGCGCAGGGCCGCACCGTTCGCGGTTTCGATCTCAGACCATCGGGAACCGGCGGCGAGGAGGTTGTCGGGTCACTTGAGGATGCGCGGGCGCTGTCCGACGCCATCGAAGGTGTGAGCGCCGTTCTGCATCTGGGAGCTTTCATGTCATGGGTCCCGGCGGATCGCGACCGCATGTTCGCCGTCAATGTCGAGGGCACCCGCCGGCTTCTGGATGTGGCTTCAGCGGCTGGCGTGCGGCGGTTCGTTTTCGCTTCGTCGGGTGAGGTCTATCCGGAAAACCGGCCGGAATTCCTGCCGGTCACCGAGGACCATCCGCTTTGCCCCAATTCGCCCTATGGTTTGACCAAGCTTCTCGGCGAAGAGCTGGTGCGCTTTCATCAGCGAAGCGGCGCCATGGAAACGGTGATCCTGCGTTTTTCGCATACGCAGGATGCGGCGGAACTGCTGGATGAGGAGAGTTTCTTTTCCGGTCCCCGGTTTTTCCTGCGGCCGCGCATTCGCCAGCAGCAGAATTTTGGAAACACTGTCATCGCCGAATTGCTTCAGTCCCGCGATATCGGTGAGCTGTCGCACATTCTGGCGCGCAATGAAAACGGCCGGCCGTTCCGCATGCACATAACCGATACGCGTGACATGGTGGCGGGGATTTTGCTTGCCCTCGATCACCCCGAGGCGGCGGGCGGCACCTTCAATCTCGGTGCCGATGAACCGGCCGATTTCGCCGTGATTTTGCCGAAGATAGCGGCGCTGACCGGCCTGCCCATCGTGACAGTCGATTTTCCCGGCGACGGCGTTTATTACCATACGTCCAACGAGCGGATCAGAAACACTTTGGGGTTTGAAGCTG
This sequence comes from Agrobacterium sp. ST15.16.055, assembly GCF_027956555.1. Classification (NCBI taxonomy): domain Bacteria; kingdom Pseudomonadati; phylum Pseudomonadota; class Alphaproteobacteria; order Hyphomicrobiales; family Rhizobiaceae; genus Agrobacterium; species Agrobacterium sp. ST15.16.055. Next base: position 71,051 of record NZ_JAQKGN010000007.1, on the reverse strand, counting down.
AATGGACGATGGACCGGATGCTGGACGACGCGGCGGCCGCAAGGCGGCTGCGATTAGCGAAGGAGCAGAGGCGATGAAACCGGAGACACCGGGCGGCACGGCGGCGCTGGCCAAGGGGCTGACCCTGCTCGACATGGTCGCCGATGCGCCGGAACCGCTGCGTTTTGCCGAGCTGTTGCGTGCCTCCGGTCTGCCGAAGCCGACATTCGCGCGCATCCTGCGCACTCTCATCGCCTATGGCCTCGTCCGTCAGGATGAGGCCCGTGGCACTTATGTCCTGGGTCAGCGTTTTCTGGAAATGTCCCACAAGGTCTGGGAGAGCTTCGATCTCGTCTCGGCGGCGACGCCGGAACTCGAGCGGCTGGCGGCCGAACTGGGGGAAACGGTTGCATTGTGCCGGCTTGACGGCACCATGACGCAATATCTGGCGGAACGTTCGCCGAACGGTCTTTCGGTGCGCGTCGAGGTGGGACGCCGTGTTCCCCTGCATTGCACCGCACCGGGCAAGGCGCTGCTCGCCTTTCAGGACCCCGCCGTCGGCCGCGCCCTGCTGGATCGCCTGACGCTCGATCTGCAGACACCCAAAACCATCACCACCCTCGATGCGCTGCAGGCCGATCTGACGCTGACGCGGGCGCGGGGTTATTCGATTTCCTACGAAGAGCATCTGCCTGGGGTGAATTCGGTCGCCGCCCCTGTGATGGGGCGCGACAATACGCCGATGGGCGTGCTCGTTGCGCTCGGGCCGTCCTCGCGACTGGATTCCTCCAATATCCATCCCGCCGGGCGTGAATTGATTGCCGCCGCCCGCCGCATTACCGGCGCCGCCGGGGCCGTGGCGATCAGCTCGCGGCCCCGCCCGCGTTCGGCAACGGGCCGCCCCAGCGCCGAACTCAGTTGCATTCTGCCATGGGGTGCGCAGCTGGGGGAAAGCCCGGTCTGGCACGAGGGGGAAAACGCGCTCTACTGGGTGGATATCCTGCATCCGGCGGTGCACCGCTTCGATCCCGTCACTGGCCGCAACGAAACCTGCGAGACCGGCAAGCTGGTCAGCGCGGTCATTCCGGTCACCGAGGGACGGTTACTGGTGGCATCGCAGGACGGCGTCGAATGGCTGGATTTCGCCTCCGGCCGGCTAACCCCTTTCGTCAGCCCGGAGGCTGGCATTGCAGATAACCGCCTGAACGACGCCAAATGCGGGCCGGATGGCGCGATCTGGGTCGGCTCGATGCGTATCGACGCCTCCAAGCCCACGGGTGCGCTTTATCGGATCAATGCCAATGGCGCATCCGAGCGCAAGGAAGGGGGCATCATCGTCTCCAACGGTCTCGGCTGGAGCCCCGATGGCGGGACCTTCTATTTCGTCGACACCGTGCCCGGCCTTATCCACGCCTATGATTGCGATCCGGCGACGGGCGCCCTGTCGCAGCGCCGTGAGTTCGCCCGCATTCCCGTGTCAGACGGCCGGCCGGATGGGCTGGCCGTGGATGCGGAAGGCGGTGTCTGGTGCGCGATCTGGGATGGCTGGTGCGTGCGCCGTTATCTTCCGAACGGCAAGCTGGATCAGGTGATCGACATGCCGGTGCCGCGTCCTTCCAGCATCGCTTTCGGCGGGCCGGACCTGTCGACGCTGTTCATCACCAGCGCCCGCACGCGCCTGCCGGCGTCGACACTCGCCGACGCGCCGCTCTCCGGCGGCCTGTTTTCCTGCCGCCCGGGAATCGCCGGCGCGCACATCTCGCTGTTTGAAGGATAAAGGATGCGTCTCGAAAGCGTGTTTGGACTGAAAGGCCGCACGGCGCTCGTCACCGGTTCCAGCCGCGGCATAGGCGCCGCCATTGCCGAGGGGCTGGCGGGCGCGGGTGCCCATGTCATTCTTCATGGCGTGAAGCCGGGCGCCGCAGCAGCCGTGCAACAGCGGATTGTCGCAGGCGGCGGTACGGCGCAGGAACTGGCGGGCGATCTTTCCCAGCCGGGCGCCGGCCGTGATCTCATCGAGCGGGCCGAGGCGGTCGCACTGGTCGATATTCTTGTCATCAATGCCAGCGCCCAGATCAACGCCGTGCTGTCGGAACTGACGCCTGACGATCTGGCGTTTCAGCTGGCGGTCAATCTGGGCTCGACGGTGGATATGCTGCAGGCGGCTCTGCCGCGCATGGCGGCCCGCAAATGGGGCAGGGTGGTTTCCATCGGCTCGGTCAATCAGCTGCGGCCGAAGGGCATCGTTACCGCTTACGCCGCCACTAAGGCGGCTCAACACAATCTGATCCAGAGTCAGGCGCGGGACTACGCGCGCGACAATGTGCTGCTCAACACGCTCGCGCCCGGCCTCATTGACACCGACCGCAATGCCAACCGTCGTGATGAGGATCCCGAAGGCTGGGCCGAATACGTCCGGACGCTGAACTGGATGGGCCGTGCCGGGCAGCCGCAAGAAATGGTGGGTGCCGCGATCTTCCTGTCGTCGCAGGCCTGTAGCTTTATGACAGGCGAGACCATCGTCCTGACGGGTGGTTATTGACGGATTTGCCGGTGTAGCCGAATTGGATAATCGTTTGCGATCAGCGCTTGAATAAATCCAGATTTGGCAAGCTGTATGGCCGGATCAGTCGGTACCAGCTATCGATAAAGGTGCGCCGTTGAATCTCGTCTTGGGCCGCCAGCAGTGTGGGTCCAATGCGGATGGGCCTCCCCACTCCGGATTCGATCAGATCTTCAGGTCCCTCTACACCCTCGGGAAGTGGCGCATTCTCGGCGAAAAAGAAAGACGAGCGCGACGCGATGTCTCGGCTGCGATCAGAGAGGAGATAGTCGAGAAAGCGGCGCCCCAATACAGCGTCTCGTGCTGTCGAAGGTATCATCGCGCCGCGAGACAGCACCAGAGTGTAATCCTGGGGAATAACGATACCCAGCGCCGGATTGGATCGCATCGCGAAATAGGCGTAGGACCCAAGGACGTTGTAGGCAATACGAATCTCGCCCGTCGACAAGGCGCCGAGCACCTCATTGTTGCAGCAACGGATCACGGGCTCCACGCGGCTGATGCTCTCGAGCAGGCGACCATAGGTCGTTGGCGCCTGGCGCGAGTCGTAGAAGGCCAGAAGATAACCAATTCCAGAGGCGCTGATATCATAGGTGCCGATGCGTCCGCGATATTCATCCGGCTTGCGGCGCAAAAGATCGACCAGCGCCACGTGGCTGGTCGGAACGTCTTCTGGTGGAATCGCACGCTTGTCATAGGCAAATACGACAGGTTCGAAGGTAAAGCCAAACACTTCGTCACGCCAGTTGGCCCAGTTGGCAACCTTGGCGGTTTCACTGGACTGGTGCGGTTGTGCGCAGCCGTCATTTGCCAAACGAACGAGTTGATCAACGGAGGAAGACAGGATGATGTCGGCATTTTGCCTTCCGTCCGCGCAGGCAGCAGCGACCTCACGAAACAAATCATTGGTCACAAAGTCGAGGATCTCGACAGCGACCCCCGGCGCGGTCTCCTGGAAATCCAAAACGATTGGACGCATGGCTTCAAGATCCGTGGCCGCATGAATGAGAAGGCGCCCCGTTTCCTCCATTCCCTTCGCCGGGAACAACTCCCTATCCCCTTCCACTGCATGGGCGCTGGTAATGAGGCAGAAACATGAAATGGCTGCGATGGCGGAGTAAACGCTTTTCATGGCCGTTCCTGCTTGATCAGCGGCAGTTCCAAATAGACGGCAAACAAATCCGTTTCTGTCTTCTCGCGAAACCCAAGCCTCCCCCCCAGCGCGCGCGCTACTTCCGCAGCAATTGCAAATCCCAAACCAGACGCCGGTCCCTGGCTGCGCGTCGAGAAGAAACGTTCGGTGACGCTCTCCCAATCGGCTTGAGGAATGCCAGGACCGTCATCCTCGATGACGATCAACCCGAAGTCGCCACAATTTTCCACGCGCACTGCCAGCTGTGTCTCGGCTCCGTGCCGCAATGCATTGTCGATAATGTTGGCCACGGCCTCTCGAAGGCTTAACGTGTCGCCCATCACTTGAAGCTGTTGTTCATCCGGCTCGAAGGACACCACAATATCCGGATCGATCGTGATCGGTATTGCCTGGCGAAAGGCTGCACGGGCGACCTCGTTCAGGAACAGGGGTGCAAGTTGCGCAGAATCGACCCGATGGATCACCATGGCATGATTGAGGAGTTGGTTGGTCAAGCGTGAAAGCTCCGACGTTCTGTTGCGGACACGCTCCAGATGGCGCCGATCCTCCGGTGCAAGCCTTTCCTCATTGATGAGACTAACCTGCGCCGATAACGCTGTAAGGGGCGTTCGTATCTGATGCGCGCTGTCTGCGACGTAACGTTGCATCAAACGCACGCGTTCATCGAGCCTGCGGATGAAGTGGTTTATAGAGGCAACGAAGGGCCAAAGTTCGCCGGGGACCGACACGGACAAGGGTGTTAGGTCTTGCGGTTCGCGGCTTGCCAAAGCCTCGCCAAGCGTCTCGACCGGTCGCAGCGAATAGCGGATTGCAAAGGCAGTGCCGACGAGCGCAAGCAGGCTCATCAGGCTCACGATGAAAATCGCCCTCGTCATCAGTTCCGAGATGAGCGCACGGCGTGCCTCCGTCGTTTGGGCGACCATCATATAGGCCCATTTCGTTTCCTCATTGATCGTGATCGCGTGGGATAGCGTGACCATGCGAACATCGACGCCGCGATAGACGGCGTTTTCAATGAGCGGAGCGGGGCGGCTGTGCGAAATCTCCAGGGGAGTTCCAAGATCGCGATAACCTGTCAGCGTCTCCCCTTCAGTATCAAGGACGCGATAGAAGATGCGGTCGCGTTGCGCGAGCCCCAGAAGTTCAAACGCAGAGGTTGGAAGTTGAAAAGTGAGTTTGTCATCGGAGACGACGAGCCCTTCGCTCATCTGAAACGCAGCACCCAGCAGAAGCCGGTCATACGCTTCGTCGGCGGCAGCGCGCGCATAATACAACGCAGCTGTGATCATGGCTGCTGCGCCCAGGGCCAGCACGATGCCGACGCGGCGCATCAGGCGAGAGAAGAGGGAACCTCTATGCGCCAGCATCGGAAACCAGTTGGTAGCCCATGCCACGCACTGTCACGATGCGGGTCTGGGCGCCTTCGAGCTTTTTACGCAACCTGCCCACATAAAGCTCGATCGCATTCGGGCCTGCCGCCTCGTCGAAGCCAAACAGGCGGTCCAGCAGTTCCTCCTTGCTGAACACTTTTCCGGGGCGCGAAGCCAGCACTTCGAGCAGCGTCATCTCCCTCCGCTTCAACTGCACCTCCCGTTTGCCGACCCGAACGCTGCGATTGGTCCTGTCGAGACTGACATCGCCGCAGACGAGTATGTTCGTGGCGTCGCCGCCGCTACGTCGTCGCAGCAGCACCCGCGCGCGCGCCTCCAGCTCACGGAAATCGAACGGCTTTATCAGGTAATCGTCGGCGCCAAGATCCAATGCGCTGACCCGATCGTCGATCTCGGAACGAGCGGTCAATACGAGGACAGGCGCGGTGCTGCCAGATTTTCGCAACGCCTTCAGTATGGCAAAGCCATCCATGCCCGGTAGCATCACGTCGAGAATGATGAGGTCGTAGTCGGTGTAGGAAAGGACGTTGGACGCAGAAAGCCCATCCGAAATCCAGTCGACGGAATGCCCCGTCTGCTGAAATCGGCGGCAAATTGCCTCTCCAACATCTTGTGTATCTTCGACCAGAAATACCCGCACCTGAAAACCATCGCATAGCACTCTGTGCAGATCAAGATCGGCCCGATCCAGAGGTCAAGGCGGTCGCTAACGGCTTGACAGGATCGTGACAGGAACAGGCTTTATTTTCTGCGCGTCGACTTCAAGGGAGAGAACAAGTCGACCCGAGGAGGAATTCTGCACCGTCGCCGATAGCCAACCACTGTTCCGGTTGTGCTGGACCGATGCGAGCATTGCGGTCCTCCCGGTCTCAGGGATGAATGGGAGAGATCAATGATCCGTATGACGATGAAGACAATCGCCGCTGCCGCTTTCGGTACGCTCTGCATGACCATGGCCGCATCCGCCGAACCATCGAAGCCTGAATGCCTTGCTGGTGCAAAACCCGGCGGCGGCTTCGACCTGACGTGCCGATTGGCCGGCAATGCTCTTTTGGAGACCAAACAGATCTCCAGACCCATGGTTGTGACGTACATGGAAGGCGGCGTCGGGGCGGTGGCCTTCAACCATGTGATTGGCAAACGGGGCAAGGACGGCAATCTGATCACGGCTGCTTCGTCCGGTTCCGCCTTGCTGATCGCCCAAGGGAAATTCGGCAAATATGACGAAACGGGTGTGCGCTGGCTCGGGGCGCTCGGCGCCGATTACGGTGTTCTCGTCGTGGCCGCCGATTCGCCATACAAGACGCTCGGCGAACTTGTTGATGCATACAAGGCAAGCCCGAACGATTTTCCTATTGCCGGTGGTGGCGCCGTTGGCTCGCAGGATTGGATGAAGGGGTCGCTGCTCGCAAAGGCAGCCGGCCAGGACGCCAAGAAAATGCGCTATGTGGCTCTTGAAGGCGGCGGAGCGGTGCTGACTGCACTCGAAGGCGGCCATGTGAAGGTCGGTTCCGGTGATGCAGCTGAAATGGTCAAGCATCACGTTGCCGGCAAGGTTCGCATCCTGGCCGTGATGGCGCCGGAGCGTCTGCCGGGTGAGCTAGCGAGTGTGCCCACGGCCAAGGAGCAGGGATTCGATATCGATTGGCCTATCTGGCGTGGCTACTATGTCGGCAAGGATGTTTCCGACGAGGACTACAACTGGTGGGTCGACGCCCTCAAGAAAATGGCCGCCACCCCTGAATTTGCAAAGGAGCGCGAAGCGCGCGGTCTCTTCGAGTTCACCCTTCTCGGTCAAGATTTCGAGAACCGCGTCAAGGAAGATGTGGCGCGCTTCAAGGTTCTTGCCAAGGAATCCGGCATGTGAGGCAACCCTTGCCGGGCTCGATGCTTTCGCCCGGCAAGTTTCGATCTGAAGCGATCTCCGGACCACGGGATTGGTGCGAGAGCTTCGAAATCCGTCCAGCTTTTTACACATGGCGAGGGCTGAAAACAGCCTCGCCTATCATCCCCTTTTGTGAGGCTATAATGTCAGAAGCCCGTAACACCGAGCCGCGTAACGCCCGGCTGATTGGTCGCGTCTCGGCTGTCATTCTCCTGCTGCTTGCGATTGCCTATGGCTTTGGCGGAAGCGTCATCGACTACGCTTTCGCCTCCGATCCGCTCGGCCCCCGCGTTTTCCCGGTGGCCCTTGCCTTCATCCTCGGTGCGCTCGCAATCGTCTATTACCTTTCGCCCGGTTCGGTGGAAGGGTTTCCAGACGGGCCGCTTCTCACCAGGGTGCTCGCCATACCGGCTTTGGTCTTGATCGCTGCGCTGCTTTTTGAACCCGCCGGCTTTTTCGTCTCCATTCTCGTGCTGACCTTCGGCTCCGGTCTCCTCTTCGGTGCGCCGCTCAAAACGGCTCTGGCTGGTGCTGTGGGACATGCGCTGCTTTGGTGGTTCGTCTTCGACTTCTTGCTCGAAGTCTATCTGCCGGTCGGTTCCATGTTTGGTGGCTGAGCCAAGTCGCAATCCCGAAAGGTTCTTATCATGAATTTCGACTATCTCTGGCACGGCTTTGCCGTTGCTCTCACCGGGCAGAATCTTCTTATCGGTTTCATTGGCTGCTTCATCGGCACAATGGTTGGGGCACTGCCAGCCATTGGCCCGATCAACGGGATCGCGCTGCTGATGCCGATCGCGTATTCTATGGGGCTGCCGGCGGAAAGCACCATGATCCTGTTGGCCGCGGTTTATTGTGGCGCAGAATATGGCGGACGTATTTCCTCAATTCTGCTCAATGTTCCAGGTGATGCCGGCGCCGTCATGACGGCGATGGACGGCTATCCGATGGCCCGGCAGGGACGCGCTGGCGAAGCGCTGGCGCTTTCCGGAATTTCATCCTTTGTCGGAGGTATCATTGGCTCTATCGGTTTGGCGCTGTTTGCGCCCGTGCTATCCGGGCTTGCCATCGGTTTCGGTCCCGCCGAATATTTTGTGCTTATGGTCTTCGCCTTTGCAACGCTCGGATCCATGGTCGGCTCCCAGCCCACCAAAACGCTGATCGGCTGTATGCTCGGTTTGATGCTGGCAACCGTTGGCCTTGACGCCACCTCCGGCGCTTATCGCTTCACCTTCAACGAACCGGAACTGGGCGACGGTATCGAATTCGTCGTGCTCGTCATCGGTCTGTTCTCGATTTCCGAAGCAATGCTCATTCTGGAGCACCAGGGCAGGGGCGTCACGGTGATCCGCGAACTCGGGCGCACGACCGCTCGCTGGGCGGATGTCGTCAAAAGCGCCGGTGCGACGGTGCGCGGGTCGCTTATCGGCTTTGTCGTTGGCGTCTTGCCAGGGACCGGCGCGTCGGTATCTTCCGCTGTATCCTATACCACTGAAAAACGCATCTCGGACTCGGAAGGCACCTTCGGTAAGGGCGATGTGCGAGGACTGGCGGCGCCCGAGGCGGCGAATAATGCGACAGCCGCCGGCGCCTTCGTTCCCATGCTCACACTCGGTGTTCCCGGATCGGGCACCACCGCCGTGATGCTGGGTGCGCTGATGCTTTACAACATACAGCCAGGCCCAATGTTGCTTGCAGAGCGCCCCGAAGTCGTCGGCGGCCTCATTGCCTCGCTTTTTGTGGGCAACTTTATCCTGCTCGCACTCAACCTGCCGCTCGTTAACATATTCGCTCGCGTGCTGACGGTGCCGAACTGGTTGCTTGTTCCAGGCATCCTCGTCCTGTCGATCGTCGGCGTCTATTCCACGCACGCCTCGGTCTTCTCGATCGTGCTCATGCTGGCTATCGGCTTCCTGGGCTGGTTGTTGCGCAAGGTCGGTTTCGATATGGCGCCGATCATCCTTGGTTTCGTGCTGGGACGCGTCATGGAGGTGAACTTGCGCAATGCCCTCGCGATCTCCGGGGGAGACGTCTCCATCCTCTTCAGCAGCACCATCTCCATCGTCTTGTGGTGCATGGCGGCAGGTGTTGCCATCCTCCCATTGGTGCTGGCCCGCCGCGCGCGCAGGATCAAGGCCATGGCTCTTGCCAAAGAGTAAGGCGTGACAACGACCGTTGCCGTTCTGACGGCAACGGTCTTGACGGGATATCGGTCGCTATTGGTATCGCCCATCCCCGCAGCGCGGATGGGATGTCCCGCTTTATCTCAAGACCGACCAGCAGGACGAGGCCTCCCAAGGCCCTGAGAAGGACACGACGTCACGGCCTGATACTAGAAAAGGAGTGAGGGCGTTACCTCATCATTCCCATAAAAATATCCGCCGTCGTTGTTCCCATGGGCAGGATAATGTTAGGAAGGTCGGCTTAGCTGCGAGAGCGGCGGCCGTCCTTTCGTTTTTGGACGCCGCATGATCTTGCATATCGAATCCGTATGTCGCCGATATTGCGGATCACAATGGGGTGCCGGAGGGCTTGAAGATGGGCGGGTTGTCGGATTGGCTTGCGGATGCGCAGCCGATCAATCGCAAGAATGCCGCAGAAGCGGTGTTCGATGATATCCGTTCCGCCATCACTTCGGGGCAGCTTGCGGTCGGCACCCGGCTGCCTTCCGAAGCCCATCTGGCCGCCCGATATGGCGTCAGCCGACCGATTGTTCGCGAGGCTTTGCGGTCTCTCCAGACCCTGGGGCTGACACAGACCCGCACCGGAAGCGGCACCTATGTGATGACGCCGACGCCGCCTTCCGAATTGAATTACGGCGCCTATTCCGCCCGCGATCTGATCGAGGCTCGCCCTTTCATCGAGGTTCCCGCGGCCGGTTGGGCGGCGTTGAGGCGGACCGACGCCCAACTGGCGGTCTTGCTTGATCTTTGCGGCCGGATGGAAGCCGAAGAAAGGCCGCATCCCTGGGTGCTGCTGGATGGTCAATTCCATTGCGCCATTGCGGAAGCTTCGGCCAACAGGCTGTTCGCCAAGGTGGTGGCCGACGCCCGTGAGGCGCTGTCCCAACAGTCAGAGATGGTCAACCTTATGGCCGGTCGCCGCGTGGCCTCGAATTTCGAGCACCGCCGGATCGTCGAGGCGATCCGGCGGGGTTCAGCGCCTGAGGCGCGGCAGGCTATGGAGCTTCACCTTGGGCAGGTGAAACAGGTGGTGACGACGATCATTGGCGAAGATCGGCTTCGCCAGCTGTGAGGGCGGGCAGGTTGGCAAGGTGCCGCGGGCTCAGCGCCTGTTGCAATTGTGCGTTCGTTAGATAACCGCGTTCCAGAACCACTTGCGGCACCGTGCGGCCGCTGGCAAGCGCTTCCTTGGCCACTTCCGTCGCCGCATAATAACCGATCAGGGGGTTGAGCGCGGTGGCGAGGCCAATGGATTCTTCCACGCGCTGCGCCATGATCGCCGGATTGGCGACGATGCCGTCGACGCAGCGTTCCGCCAAGGTGCGGCAGGCGGCGCTGAGTTGGCTGATGCTCTGTGAAAGCGCGCGCACGATGATCGGCTCGAAAGCGTTCAGCTGCAACTGCCCGGCTTCGGCGGCCATGGTGATGGTGATGTCATTGCCGATCACCGCATAGGCCACCTGGTTGACCACTTCGGGAATGACCGGATTGATCTTGCCCGGCATGATGCTGGAACCCGCCTGGACGGAGGGCAGGGTGATCTCACCGATGCCGGCGCGCGGACCGGAGGAGAGCAGGCGAAGGTCGTTGCAGGTCTTCGACAGCTTGACGGCAACGCGTTTGAGCACGCCGGAAAGGTGCACGAAGGCACCGGGGTCCTGTGTGGCTTCGATCAGGTCGGCAGCCGTCACGAGCGGCCTTCCCGTCAGTTCCGCCAGATGCTGGCAGGCGAGCGCTGCATAACCGCGCGGTGCATTCAGCCCGGTGCCGATGGCGGTGGCGCCGAGATTGATTTCGTGCAGGAGTGCTGCGGATTCGATGAGACGCGCCTGATCTTCTCCCAGCATCACCACGAAGGTACGGAATTCCTGGCCGAGCGTCATCGGCACGGCGTCCTGCAATTGGGTGCGGCCGATCTTGATGAAGCCGGCAAATTCCTGCGCCTTGCGGTCGAAAGCGTCCTTCAGAACGCCCATGGAAGCCGCCAGATCATCGATCGCCTCGATCAGGCCGACATTGATCGCGGTCGGATAAGCGTCGTTGGTCGATTGGCTGAGATTGACATGGTCGTTCGGGTGAAGCCGGGCATAATCGCCTTTCTCGTGACCAAGCAGCTCAAGCGCGCGGTTGGCGATGACCTCATTGGCGTTCATGTTGGTGGAGGTACCGGCGCCGCCCTGGATTTCATCCACCACGAACTGCTCATGCAGCGCCCCGGCGCGGATTTCGCGGCAAGCCTCTGCAATGGCTTCCATGCGTTCGGCATCGATGAGGCCGAGCTCGTGATTTGCGCGTGCGGCCGCCTCCTTCACATAGGCCAGTCCCCGGACGAGATAAGGGTTGTGGCCTATGGTCACCCCGGTGATCTTGAAGTTTTCCACAGCGCGCGCCGTGTGCACGCCCCAATAGACATCCGCCGGAATTTCCTTCGTCCCGAGCAAATCATGCTCCTTGCGCGTCACGCTCACTTTTTCCTCCACTGGCTTTTAAGTGTTGTAATATCTGTAAAGCTGTCTTACAGATTTTTTGACCTTAAACTTGGTGGAGGAGAAGGTCAATCATGTCGAATGCCCTTGACGAGCGGCATTATCTGCCATTATGACGGCAAAAATCTGTCATGCAGCTTTACAGCATGTTTGCATTCGCTGGCCATATTTCCAGCATTGGGGACGACGCCAGTTCCACTTTGATTTCCGGCTTATTGCCGACTACAAGCGTTTTATCGGGAGGATAAATCCATGCATTCTGGAAAAACGGCACCCGCCGAACGTGAGGTCTTCGTCGAAGAGGATCTCGGTTATCATAAAGCCCTGAAGCCGCGACAAATCCAGATGATCGCCATCGGCGGCGCCATCGGCACGGGTCTGTTTCTGGGTGCCGGTGGGCGTCTCGCGCAGGCTGGTCCGGCGCTGGTTTTCGTTTATGCGCTTTGCGGCTTCTTCGCGTTTCTGGTGCTGCGCGCGCTCGGTGAGCTGATCATGCATCGCCCGAGCTCCGGTTCCTTTGTGTCCTATGCGCGCGAGTTCTACGGCGAGAAGATGGCCTTTGCAGCCGGCTGGATGTATTGGCTCAACTGGGCCATGACCTCGGTGGCCGATGTCACCGCCGTTGCGCTTTATATGAATTTCTTCAAGCAATACGTGCCGTGGCTTGCGGGTATCGACCAGTGGGTCTTCGCGATGACGGCGCTGGTGGTCGTGCTGGCGATGAACATGCTGTCGGTGAAGGTGTTCGGCGAACTGGAGTTCTGGTTCAGCCTGATCAAGGTGCTGGCTCTCGCGATCTTCCTCGTCGTCGGCATTTATTTCGTCATTTTCGGTACGCCCATCGAGGGCCACGTCACCGGCTTCAGCCTCATCACTGACAATGGCGGCTTTTTCCCCAACGGTATTCTTCCAGCCTTCGTCATCATTCAGGGTGTGGTTTTTGCCTATGCGTCGATCGAGTTGATTGGTACGGCAGCAGGCGAAACCGAAGACCCGCGCAAGGTCATGCCGCGCGCCATCCGCGCGGTGGTTCTGCGCCTCGTCGTCTTTTACGTCGGCTCCGTGCTGCTGTTCACGCTGCTTCTGCCCTATACCGCCTACAAGGCCGGCGAGAGCCCCTTCGTCACCTTCTTCGGCTCCATCGGTGTAGAGGGCGCTGACGTGATCATGAACCTCGTCGTGCTGACAGCCGTGCTCTCCTCGCTCAATGCCGGCCTGTATTCCACAGGCCGCATTCTCCACTCCATGGCAGTTTCCGGTTCGGCTCCGGCAGCGCTCGCAAAGATGAACAAGAATGGCGTGCCCTATGGGGGCATCGCGGTTACCGCCGTCGTTACCGTATTCGGCGTCGCGCTCAATGCCGTTGTCCCCTCCGCCGCGTTCGAAATCGCACTTAACCTGTCAGCGCTTGGCATCATCTGCGCCTGGGCCGTTATCGTGCTCTGCCAGCTGAAGCTCTGGCAGCTGTCGCAGCGCGGTGAGATCGTGCGTCCGGATTTCCGCATGTTCGGCGCGCCCTATACCGGCATCCTTACACTCATCTTCCTTTTCGGTGTCCTTGTGCTGATGGCGTTTGACTATCCTGTCGGCTCCTGGACCATCGCCTCGCTGATTGTCATCATTCCAGCGCTCATCATCGGCTGGTATCTGTTGCGTGATCGCATCTACCGCCTCGCGGACGAGCGTGCGGGAGCGATACAGTGAGCGGGCAGGGCGCAACGCCTCTGGTGGCGGTCATCGCCACCGGCGGCACCATCGCCAGCCGGCGTGGCGCCGATGGCGCAAGCCAGCCCAGCCTTTCGGGTGAGGACCTGCTGGCGCTGGTTCCGCAGATCAACGCCCGGCTTAAGCCGGTCGATTTGATGGCGAAGGATTCCTCAAGCCTGACATTGGCGGACATGCAGCGCATCAGTGATGCGGTGGGAATGGAGCTTGATGATCCCGCCGTTGCCGGCATCGTGGTTCTGCATGGCACCGACGCCATGGAGGAATCCTCGCTGCTCGTACATTTGCAGCGGGCCATCACAAAGCCGGTGGTCTTCACCGGCGCGCAGTTTACCGCAGACCATAAGGACGCGGACGGACCGGCCAATCTGGCCAAGGCCATAGAAACAGCGCTCGATCACGCGAATGCCGCAAAAGGTGTGCTCCTTTCCTTCGGCGGCCGCTGTCTGCCGGCCTGGGGGCTGTACAAGCTGAGCGCGGACGAGGCGGATGCCTTCCGCTCGGCCCGGCCAATGGTGGCTGCCGCAACGCTGCGGCTTTCCGCCCCGGTAACCGATCAGCGCGTCGATATCGTCGCCATTTATCCCGGCTGTGACGCCACCCATATCGATGCAAGCCTGCAGGTGGGCGCGAAAGGCATCGTTCTTGCCGCACTTGGTTCCGGCAATGCCAATCCGCGTATCGCCGAAGCCGTGAAGCGCTGCGCAGAACGCGGCGTTCCCGTCATCGTTTCCAGCCGCGTGCCGGAAGGGCGGCTCGTGGCAAGTTACGGCGGCGGTGGCGGCGGGCATGACCTTGTCGCAGCGGGCGCCGTGCATTCATCCACCCTTCGTCCCGGACAGGCCCGCATTTTGCTGGCCGCGCTGCTTGCCAGTAAAAGCCCGGCGGAAACCATCGTTTCCGCTTTCGGTGACAGCCGGCTTGCTTAGAGCACTTCCAGGAAAAGTGGACCCCGGTTTCCCGTCCGGAGATGCGTCAAGACTCTAAGTAGCGGTAGCGATGCCCGCAACCGGCGGGCATAAAATTCCTATAGGATTCCTATTTTATTCCATCTGTGGCCGTCTCGAACCTTTATGCGGTTCGGGTGCATTCTTCTGTTCGGGAAGGGATGGTGTTCCCTTTCCAGCCAGAAAGATTGAAAAGCGACGTCCCACATGACGGCGCTTTTCTTCCTGTACGGCTCCTCGATTAAAAAGGAGTCCCATCGATGATGGATGTTGTTCTGATTGGTGCAGCCACGGTGTTTTTCGCCCTCTGCTTTGCCTATACGCGTGCCTGCGACCGGCTTTAGACGGAGGCTGCGATGACATTCGACTATATCTTGAGCGGTGCTGTCACGGTCTTTATCGCCGCCTATCTCACCTATGCTCTCATTCGCCCCGAACGCTTCTGATCGGGAAGCGGCGGCTATTGAAAGTTAAAGTACCATGACCCTCAATGGATGGTTTCAGATTCTGCTGTTTTGCGGGATCATTTTTGCGCTGGTGAAGCCGCTCGGCTTCTATATGGCGCGCGTCTTTAATGGCGACCGCACCCTGCTGTCGCCGGTTATCGCACCCGTAGAGCGTGGCCTCTATGCCCTTGCAGGAACAAGCGAGCGCGAGGAACAGCACTGGACGACTTATGCTTTCTCCATGCTTCTCTTCAACCTCTTCGGCTTTGCCCTGCTTTACGCCTTGATGCGCTTTCAGGCCGTGCTGCCCTACAATCCGCAGGCGATGCCGGCCGTCGGGCCTGAATTGTCCTTCAATACGGCGGTCAGCTTCGTCACCAACACCAACTGGCAGAACTATGGCGGGGAAAGCACCCTGTCCTATCTGACCCAGATGGCCGGTCTCACCGTGCAGAACTTCGTCTCTGCCGCAACAGGCATGGCCATAGCCATCGGCCTCATCCGCGCTTTTTCGCGTGCTTCCGGCAAGGCGATCGGCAATTTCTGGGTGGATATGGTCCGCGCGACCCTCTACGTGCTTTTACCCTTCTGCATCGTGCTGACCCTCGTTTACGTCTGGCTCGGCGTGCCACAGACGCTCGGCGCCTATGTGAATGCGCAGACGCTGGAAGGCGCAAAGCAGACCATTGCCGTCGGGCCCGTGGCGTCGCAATTGGCGATCAAGATGTTGGGCACCAATGGCGGCGGCTTCTTCAGTGCCAATTCCGCGCACCCGTTCGAAAACCCCAACGCCATTTCCAACATGATCCAGATGGTGTCGATCTTCGCCATCGGGGCAGCCTTCACCAATGTTTTCGGCCGCATGGTCGGCAACCAGCGTCAGGGCTGGGCGATCCTCGCCGCCATGGGCGTGCTGTTCATCGCCGGCGTCGCCGTCACCTATTGGGCGGAAGCGGCTGGAAATCCGCTGATGCATGGCTTCGGTCTTGCCGGCGGCAATATGGAGGGCAAGGAGGCCCGTTTCGGCGTGGCGCTCTCGTCGCTCTTCGCGGTCATCACCACCGCGGCCTCGTGCGGTGCGGTCAATGCCATGCATGGCAGCTTCACGGCGCTGGGTGGTCTAATCCCGCTTATCAATATGCAACTGGGCGAAGTGATCGTCGGCGGTGTCGGCGCGGGTTTTTACGGCATTCTGCTCTTCATCGTCATCGCCATCTTCGTGGCAGGGCTGATGGTTGGGCGGACGCCGGAATATCTCGGCAAGAAGATCGAGGCCAAGGAAATGAAGATGGCGGTTCTGGCCATTCTCTGCCTGCCGCTCGCCATGCTTTTCTTCACGGCAATGGCCACTGTTCTGCCTTCGGCCGTGGCGTCGATAGGAACGGCGGGGCCGCACGGCTTCTCCGAAATCCTCTATGCCTATACCTCGGCGGCCGCCAATAACGGCTCCGCCTTCGGCGGGCTTACCGGCAATACGACCTGGTACAACATCACGCTTGGTTTCGGCATGTTGATGGGCCGTTTTCTGGTTATCATTCCAGCACTCGCCATTGCCGGTTCCTTGGTCGCCAAGAAGACCGTTCCGGCCTCGGCTGGCACCTTCCCGACGGATGGCCCGCTTTTCGTTGGTCTGCTGGTCGGCACGATCCTGATTGTCGGCGGCCTTACCTTCCTGCCTGCGCTGGCACTCGGCCCCGTTGCCGAACATCTGGCGATGGCGGTAGGCCAGGTCTTCTGAGGTGATGCCATGAACGACGACAAATCCCGAAGTAACCGCGTCGTTTCCATCCGGAAAGGCGCTCCCGGCAGGGGGAGCGCGACGCCCGGCGGCTGGTGCGCTTCCAATGTCATTCTCGCGATGATGGCGTCTCTTGTCGCCGCCGTCGTCGCTCTCGAAGTTATCACGGGCTGATCGATCTTTATCGGTCGCCCCGTTTCAAACGCTGGAGCCTCTTCATGAGCCAGTCCAAACAAGCGAGCATCCTTGATTCTCGCATTCTCGTTCCGGCCATCGCCGCCGCATTCAAAAAACTCAATCCGCGCACATTGGCCCGCAACCCGGTCATGTTCGTGGTCGCGACGGTGTCGGTGCTGACAACAGTGCTGTTCATCCGCGATTTCATCATGGGTGGCGACAATCTCGGGTTTTCCTTCCAGATCAATCTCTGGCTCTGGTTCACCGTATTGTTCGCCAATTTCGCGGAAGCCGTCGCCGAAGGGCGCGGCAAGGCGCAGGCGGATTCACTGCGCCGGACCCGCACCGAAACCCAGGCGAAACTGCTCACCGGCGATGACGGCAGCCAGTATAAGATGGTGGCGGGCGCCGGCCTGAAGGTGAACGATGTCGTTCTCGTCGAGGCCGGCGATATCATTCCCTCCGACGGAGAGGTCATCGAAGGTGTCGCCTCCGTCAACGAGGCGGCAATCACCGGCGAATCCGCTCCCGTCATCCGTGAATCCGGCGGTGATCGCTCTGCCGTCACCGGCGGTACGCAGGTGCTGTCGGACTGGATCAGGGTTCGCATCACGGCCGCTGCGGGCTCCACCTTCCTTGACCGGATGATTTCGCTGGTTGAGGGTGCTGAACGCCAGAAGACGCCGAACGAGATCGCGCTCAACATTCTGCTCGCCGGCATGACGCTGATTTTCGTGCTGGCCACCGCGACCATTCCGAGCTTTGCATCCTATGCCGGCGGTTCCATCCCCATCATCGTGCTGGTGGCGCTGTTCGTGACGCTTATCCCCACCACTATCGGTGCTCTTCTCTCCGCCATCGGCATTGCCGGTATGGACAGGCTGGTGCGTTTCAACGTGCTCGCCATGTCCGGCCGCGCCGTCGAGGCGGCCGGCGATGTGGATACGTTGTTGCTGGACAAGACCGGCACCATCACGCTTGGTAACCGGCAGGCAACCGAATTCCGTCCCGTTGCAGGCGTTTCCGAGCAGGAACTGGCCGATGCAGCGCAGCTTGCCTCCCTTGCCGACGAAACGCCGGAAGGCCGTTCCATCGTGGTTCTCGCCAAGGAAAAATACGGCATCCGCGCCCGTGACATGCAGAAACTGCATGCGAATTTCGTACCCTTCACCGCCCAGACCCGCATGAGCGGTGTCGATTTTGAGGGCTCCTCCATCCGCAAGGGCGCAGTCGACGCCGTTCTCGCCTACGTCAACGGCGGCGCTTCGCAACAGGGCAATGCGGCGGTTGCCGTCAAAACCGAAACGGACGCCGCACGCGGCATCCGGACAATTGCGGAAGAGATCGCCAAGACAGGCGGCACGCCGCTCGCCGTCGTGCGGGATGGAAAGCTGCTCGGCGTCGTGCAGCTGAAGGATATCGTCAAGGGTGGCATTCGCGAGCGTTTCGCGGAGCTTCGGCGCATGGGCATCCGCACCGTGATGATCACCGGCGACAATCCGATGACGGCCGCCGCCATCGCAGCGGAAGCCGGCGTCGATGATTTCCTCGCCCAGGCGACACCGGAAAACAAGCTGGAGCTTATCCGCGAGGAACAGGCCAAGGGCAAGCTTGTCGCCATGTGCGGCGATGGCACCAACGACGCGCCGGCGCTGGCGCAGGCCGATGTCGGCGTTGCCATGAATACCGGCACGGTGGCTGCACGTGAGGCGGGCAATATGGTCGATCTCGACAGCGACCCCACCAAGCTCATCGAGATCGTCGAAATCGGCAAGCAATTGCTGATGACGCGCGGTGCGCTGACGACGTTCTCCATCGCCAACGATATCGCAAAATATTTTGCCATCATCCCGGCAATGTTCCTGGCGCTTTATCCGCAGCTTGGCGTCCTGAACGTGATGGGGCTCTCGACACCGCAGAGCGCCATCCTCTCTGCCATCATCTTCAACGCGCTCATCATTATCGCGTTGATCCCGCTGTCGCTGAAAGGCGTCAAATATCGGCCGATCGGCGCGGGCGCGCTGCTGTCGCGCAATCTGGTCATCTATGGCTTCGGCGGCATCATCGTTCCCTTCATCGGCATCAAGGCCATCGACCTCACTATTACGGCGCTCGGTCTTGCTTGAGGAGTAAAGACAATGTTTAGACAGTTTCGTCCCGCACTGGTGCTGATCCTTGCCACCACGGCCATCACCGGCCTCGCCTATCCGCTGGGCATGACGGGCCTCGCACAGGCGATCTTTCCCGTTCAGGCCAATGGCAGCCTGATCGAGAAGAATGGCACTGTCGTCGGATCGCAATTGATCGGGCAGGCTTTCACCGGCGAGAAATATTTCCATGGCAGGCCGTCGGCCGCCGGCGACGGCTACAATGCTGCTTCGTCTTCCGGCTCCAACCTCGGTCCGACGAGCGCAAAGCTCATTGACCGGGTGAAGCAGGATTACGAGGCGGCGAAAACCGAAAATCCGACAGCTGAGGTGCCGGCCGATCTGGTGACGGCCTCGGGCAGCGGCCTTGATCCGCATGTTTCGCCAGAGGCCGCCTATTTCCAGGTTCCGCGTGTCGCCAGGGCAAGGGGCATGGATGAGGCCGCACTTCGCGCTATCGTAGAACGACATGTGGAAGGACCGGAACTCGGATTTATGGGAGAGCCGGTCGTGAATGTGCTGGCGCTCAACATGGCTCTTGACGCAGCCGGCTCATGAACTGAAATGGCTATGGCTTGTTCGCAAGCCATAGCCTCGACCACTGGTGGGTTCAATGCCTGACGATATCAGCAATATGCCAAGCCGACCATCGCCCGATGCGCTGCTGGAACACGCCCGGCGCGAGGCGCGGGGCCGGCTGAAGATTTTTTTAGGGGCGGCGCCCGGCGTCGGCAAGACCTATGAAATGCTGATGTCCGGCCGTGCGAAGCTCGCGGATGGTGTCGACACCGTCATCGGCGTTGTGGAAACGCACGGCCGCAAGGAAACCGAAACGCTGGTGCAGGGCTTCGAGATCGTTGCGCGAAAGCGCATCGACTATCGCGGCCAGACGCTGGAGGAGATGGATCTCGACGCCATTCTCGCCCGTCGTCCCGCCTTGGTTCTGGTCGATGAACTTGCCCACACCAATGCCGCCGGCAGCCGCCACCCCAAGCGCTACATGGACGTTCAGGAAATTCTGGCGCAGGGAATCGACGTCTATACGACGCTGAACATCCAGCATGTCGAAAGCCTGAACGATGTCGTTGCGCAGATCACCCGCATCCGTGTTCGTGAAACGGTGCCCGATAGCATCATCGACCGGGCCGACGATGTCGAAATAATCGATATTACGCCAGACGATCTGATCAAACGGCTGCAGGATGGCAAGGTTTACCTGCCCCGCACCGCCCGGCGTGCCATCGAGAATTATTTCTCGCGCGGCAATCTGACGGCGCTGCGGGAGCTTGCGCTCCGGCGCACCGCGCAACGGGTGGATGAGCAATTGCTCAACCACATGCAGTCCCACGCCATTTCCGGCCCTTGGGCGGCAGGAGACAGGGTTCTGGTCTGCCTTGACCATGGCAGCAACGGCCCGGGGCTGGTGCGTTATGCCCGCCGGCAGGCGGATCGCCTACGCGCGCCCTGGACGGCACTGCATCTCGATACGCCGCGTTCGCAACAATTGTCAGAGTTGGAGAAGGACCGGCTGGCCGGCGCGATGCGGCTTGCCCAGCAGCTCGGCGGCGAGACGGTGACCCTGCCGGCGCTTGATCTCACACGGGAAATCGTCTCCTACGCCAACGCCAATAATTTCACCCACATCATCATCGGCCGCCCGCGAAAATCCTGGTGGCAGCGGATTTTTCAGCGTTCGCTGACGCATGATCTGATCGACCATGCGGGCGATATCAGCGTTCATGTCATTTCCGGCGATAAAAAAGAAGAGAAACTGGGCCAGGCCGCAAAGCCGGCCTCGGCGCAATCGCATCCTTCTATACGACCCTATCTTAACAGCACCCTGTTCGTCGGTTTGGCGATCGTGGCCGGCATCGTGCTGGACCAGACACTCGATGTCAGAAATCTGGCGCTGGTGTTCCTGATGGCGGTTCTGGCCGCCGCCGTACGCGGCGGGCTGGGGCCAGCGCTTTATGCTTCCCTGCTCGGCGCTTTTGCATTCAATTTTTTCTTCCTCGAGCCGCGTTACACCCTGACTGTTCGCGATCCGGAAAGTGTCGTGGCGCTGCTGTTTTATCTCGGCGTGGCGCTTGTCGCCTCCAATCTCACGGCGGCCGTGCAAAGACAGGCCGCCGCCGCGCGGGCAAGAGCGCGAACGACGGAAGATTTATATCTGTTCTCCAAGAAGCTTTCGGTGACGGGAACGCTGGACGACGTGCTGTGGGCGGCTGCTTTCCAGATGGCCTCGATGCTGAAGGTTCGGATCGTTCTGCTTTTACCGGAAAACAATACGATCATGGTCAAGGCGGGATATCCGCCGGACGATACGCTGGGGGATGCCGATATTGCCGCCGCGCAATGGGCCTGGGAACATAACAAGGCCGCTGGCAGGGGCGCGGATACGCTTCCTGGCGCCAAACGTCTTTACCTGCCCCTGCGCACCGGCAGCGGCGCCGTCGGCGTGGTGGGACTGGACGATGACCGGCTCGGTCCGCTTCTGACGCCGGAACAGCAGCGGCTGTTCGATGCCCTGGCCGATCAGGCGGCGCTCGCTATCGAGCGAATCCAGCTTGTCTCGGATGTCGACCGGGCAAGGCTTGCGGCGGAAACCGACCGGCTGCGCACCGCGCTCCTGACGTCCATTTCCCACGACCTTAAAACACCGCTTGCGGCCATTCTGGGTTCGGCCGGAACGTTGAAGGATTTCGCCGAGGACATCCCGCCGGATGCGCGCGCCGAACTGCTTTCGACGATCATTGAGGAATCCGAGCGGCTGAACCGGTTCATCTCCAATCTTCTTGATATGACGCGGATCGGCTCGGGCGCGATGGAGCCGAATTACGGTCTGCATTTCTTGGGCGATATGGTTGGAACCGCGCTGTCGCGCGCCGCCAAAATCGTCGCCAGGCATGAGATTGTTCTGGATATTCCCTCCGACCTGCCGATGCTGAAGGTCGATCCCGTGCTTTTCGAACAGGTCCTGTTCAATCTCATCGACAATGCCGCCAAATACGCTCCCGAACATACCGCCATCGAGATTCGCGGCTGGCGGCAGGGCAAGAATATCTTCCTCTCCGTGGCCGATGCGGGACCGGGTATTCCACCTGACGATACGGAGCGGGTGTTTGACAGCTTCTACCGCGTGCGCAAGGCGGATCATGTGCAGGCCGGAACCGGCCTGGGACTATCCATCTGCAAGGGGTTTATCGAGGCCATGGGCGGTTCGATCCACGCGGAAAACAGGTCAGGCCGTACCGGTGCGCAATTTACCGTCAGTCTGCCGATTTCCTCCGGAGCTCCGGTGATCGATCATGATTAAGGCGCGATTGCCGACGACAAGCGATCATGCCGCTGAAGGAGATCGGGAATGACCAATTCCGCCGTTCGTATTCTAATCGTCGACGACGAACCGCCGATCCGCAAGCTTTTGCGTGTAGGGCTGTCGACCCAAGAATATGCGGTGAGCGAGGCGATGAATGCCAAGGTCGCCATGGAGTTGGTCAGCGAGGACAAGCCCGATCTCGTCGTTCTCGATCTCGGCCTGCCGGATATGTCGGGGCATGATCTTCTGGCGAAATGGCGCGGCGAAGGGCTGGCGCTGCCGGTCATCATCCTCTCCAGCCGCACGGATGAGGCGGGTATCGTCAAGGCGCTGGAGCTGGGGGCCGATGACTACATCACCAAGCCTTTCGGCATGAACGAACTCGTCGCCCGCATCCGTGTCGCCCTGCGCCATCGTCTGCAAAGCCAGGGGGAGAGGCCGGTGTTTCAGACCGGTGATCTTTCCGTCGATCTGGTCAGGCGTATCGTCAAGGTGGAGGACCGGGAGGTGAAGCTCTCACCCAAGGAGTATGACATCCTGCGGGTTCTGGTGCAGCATGCCGGGAAGGTTTTGACCCATCGTTTCCTGCTTGAACATGTGTGGGACGAATTGACCGACGTGCAATATTTGCGCGTCTATGTGCGCCAGCTTCGGCAGAAGATCGAAAAAACCCCGGATCAGCCGCGCTATATCCTGACGGAAACCGGTGTCGGTTACCGGCTGCAGGAGGTGTGAGGGCGCCGCAAGGCGACGCCCTGCGATAGTTTAAACGGCGGCGCAGATCGACAGGAATTCGTCCACATCGGCTTCTGTCGTGGCAAAGCTCGTGACCATGCGGATCAGCACTTCGTCCTTGCCGACATTTTCCGGCATATCGCGCGGCTCCAGCCAGTCATAGAACTTTGCACCCTTTGCCGTGGCGGCTTCTGCGGCGGCCTTTGGAAGAATAGCGAAAACTTCATTGGCCTGAGTCGGCCATGCAAGGCGGGCGCTGTTCAGCGAAGCGAAACCGGCACGCAGACGATTGGCCATGGCGTTGGCGTGGCTGGCGAGACCGAGCCAGAGGTCGTCCTGCAGATAGGCCTCGAATTGCGCGGCGATGAAACGCGATTTCGAGAAAAGCTGGGCGGTGCGCTTGCGCAGGAAGGAGAAATCCCTGGCGAGCGAGGGATCGAAGAAGACGATCGCTTCCGCACACCAGCAGCCATTTTTCGTGCCGCCGAAAGACAGGACGTCGACGCCGCGTTTCCAGGTCATTTCGGCGGGTGTGGTGCCGAGTGCGGCCAGCGCATTGGCGAAACGCGCGCCATCCATATGCAGCGGCAGGCCATTGTCTTTTGCGATTTTGGCGATGGCATCGATTTCATCGAGTGTGTAGACCGTGCCGGCCTCGGTCGCCTGCGTCATGGTGATGGCTGCGGCGCGGCCGTGATGCACGGCATCCTGCGGATAACGCGCAATACGCTCAATGAGGTTCTCCGGCAGCATCTTGCCGTTCGGCCCCTCGACGGCGACCATGCGCATGCCGGAAAAGAAATCCGGCGCGCCGCACTCGTCCTCGATCACATGCGCTTCGGAGTGACAGAAGGTCAGGCCGCCGGCGCGGGCGATGCTGGCCAGCGAGAGCGAATTGGCCGCCGTGCCGGTCGCGACGAAAAACACCGCGACTTCGCGTTCGAAAATCTCGTTGAAGCGCTTTTCGATGGAAAGATCGAGTTCGCTGGTGCCATAAGCCGCGGCAAAGCGTGTGGATTCCCGCGAAAGCCGTTCGTTGACGGCCGGATGGGCGCCAGCCCAATTGTCTGAAGCAAAAAACATCTCTGAAGGCTTTCCGATAGCTGAGGTTCTGTTCGGGCTGTTCGAAGCGATAACGGGGAAAGTTCTAGGTCGGAACATTGAGATTGGCAAATCCGGTAATGAAAGCAACGGGTCGACCTGCTTTGCGACAAGAAAGTTTCGCGCAATAGGTCAGTATCGAAACTTCGCTGCGAAATGCGGCTTTCACTAATTGGATTCGCACCCTTGCTAAATCCGCCCGTTTCTGCCAAAATCCTACTGAATTGAGACAGCTTTGCTGTCCTAAATTGACCAAAGCCGGGTTGAATGCGAGTTTTGCGGGAAGCGAAAATTCGTGTCGAGCCGGATCTTCGCATGAAACCATGCAAGTAATTTTGCAGGAGGGACACAAATGACGAACAAGCCGCAGGCGAACATCGCCGCCGCCACCCTGACCACAGACTGTCCCACCGCGGCTGCGGCCGCGCCCGTTTCTGCGAAAGCGCGTTTCGCGGGCGGTTTGCCGGAAAGGCAGGGTCTTTACGATCCGGCTAATGAACATGATGCCTGCGGCGTCGGCTTCGTTGCCCATATGAAGGGCCAAAAGTCGCACCAGATCGTCAAGGACGGCCTGTTCATCCTGGAAAACCTCACGCATCGTGGCGCTGTCGGCGCTGATCCGCTTATGGGTGATGGTGCGGGCATTCTGGTGCAGATTCCTGATCGTTTCTTCCGTGAGGAGATGGCGACGCAGGGCGTGACGTTGCCGAAGGCGGGTGAATACGCCGTCGGCCATATCTTCATGCCGCGCGATCCTTCCCGCATCGAGCACTACAAGAAGGTCATCGTCGACGTTATCGGCGAAGAGGGGCAGCAGTTCCTCGGCTTCCGCGATGTGCCGGTCGATAATTCCTCGCTCTCCAAGGCGCCGGATATCGCCGCGACCGAACCGCACCACGTGCAGGTCTTCATCGGCGCCGGCCGCGATGCCGCGAGCAATGCCGATTTCGAGCGCAAGCTGTTCCTGATCCGCAAGGTTCTCTCCAACCGCATCTATGACGAGGGCGGCGGCAAGGAAACGCAGGATTTCTATCCCGTTTCTCTCTCCTCCTCGACCATCGTCTACAAGGGCATGTTCCTCGCCTATCAGGTGGGCGCCTATTACAAGGATCTCGCCGATCCGCGCTTCGAATCCGCTGTCGCCCTCGTGCACCAGCGTTTTTCGACCAACACCTTCCCGTCCTGGAAACTGGCGCACCCTTACCGAATGGTCGCCCATAACGGCGAAATCAACACGCTGCGCGGCAACGTCAACTGGATGGCGGCGCGTCAGGCGTCGGTTTCCTCCGCGCTGTTCGGCGATGACATCTCCAAGCTCTGGCCGATTTCCTACGAGGGTCAGTCGGATACGGCCTGCTTCGACAACGCGCTCGAGTTCCTCGTGCGCGGCGGTTATTCCATGGCCCATGCCGTGATGATGCTGATCCCGGAAGCCTGGGCCGGCAACCAGTCCATGTCCGCCGAACGCAAGGCGTTCTACGAATATCATGCAGCGCTGATGGAACCGTGGGACGGTCCGGCTGCCGTCGCCTTCACCGACGGCAAGCAGATCGGCGCAACGCTCGACCGTAACGGTCTGCGCCCGGCGCGTTATCTCGTCACTGATGACGACCGTGTCATCATGGCGTCCGAAGCCGGCACGCTGCCGGTGCCGGAGGAGCGCATCGTCAAGAAGTGGCGTTTGCAGCCGGGCAAGATGCTGCTGATCGATATGGAAAAGGGCTCCATCGTTTCCGACGAGGAAGTGAAGCACGAGCTTGCCGCCAAGCATCCGTATCGTAGCTGGCTCGACCGCACCCAGCTCATCCTTGAGGATCTGAAGCCGGTGGAGCCGCGCGCGCTGCGCCGCGACGTGTCGCTGCTCGACCGTCAGCAGGCCTTCGGTTACACTAGCGAAGACACCAAGCTCCTGATGTCGCCGATGGCGACGACCGGCCAGGAAGCCATCGGTTCGATGGGTACCGATACGCCGATTTCGGCCATGTCGGACAAGTCGAAGCTGCTTTACACCTATTTCAAGCAGAACTTCGCGCAGGTCACCAACCCGCCGATCGATCCGATTCGCGAAGAGCTCGTCATGAGCCTCGTCTCGTTCATCGGTCCACGCCCGAACCTGCTCGATCACGAAGGGGCAGCCCGCGCCAAGCGTCTGGAAGTGCGCCAGCCGATCCTGACCAATGGCGATCTGGAAAAGATCCGTTCCATCGGCCACACGGAAGACCGCTTCGATACCAAGACGCTCGACTTCACCTATGATGTGGAGCGCGGTGCGGAAGGTATGCCCGAAATGCTCGACCGCCTCTGCGAGCGGGCGGAATCGGCCGTTCGTGGCGGTTACAACATCATCGTACTTTCCGACCGCCAGCTTGGCCCTGATCGCATCGCGATCCCGGCACTTCTGGCGACGGCCGCCGTGCACCATCACCTGATCCGCAAGGGTCTGCGCACCTCGGTTGGCCTCGTCGTGGAAACCGGTGAGCCACGCGAAGTCCACCATTTCTGCCTGCTCGCCGGTTATGGCGCGGAGGCGATCAACCCCTATCTCGCCTTCGATACACTTCTCGACATGCACAAGCACGGCGCCTTCCCGAAGGAAGTGTCCGACGACGAAGTCGTTTATCGTTACATCAAGGCTGTCGGTAAGGGCATCCTGAAGGTCATGTCCAAGATGGGCATTTCCACCTACCAGTCCTATTGTGGCGCTCAGATTTTCGATGCCGTCGGTCTGTCGTCGCAATTCGTCGAGAAATATTTCTTCGGCACCGCTACCTCCATCGAAGGTGTGGGCCTGACGGAAATCGCCGAAGAAACCGTGGCGCGCCACACGGCGGCTTTCGGCAAGGATCCGATCCTTGCCAATACGCTCGATATCGGCGGTGAATATGCCTATCGCATGCGCGGCGAAAGCCACGCCTGGACGCCGGATGCGGTTGCCTCGCTGCAACATGCGGTGCGCGGCAACAGCCAGGACCGCTACCGCGAATTTGCCGGCATGGTGAATGAGACGGCGTTGCGCATGAACACCATTCGCGGCCTGTTCAACATCAAGTCTGCGGAAGCGCTCGGTCGCAAGCCTGTTTCCATCGATGAGGTCGAACCCGCGGCAGACATCGTCAAGCGGTTCTCGACGGGCGCCATGTCCTTCGGCTCCATCAGCCGCGAGGCGCATACGACGCTCGCCATCGCCATGAACCGCATTGGTGGCAAGTCCAACACGGGTGAGGGCGGCGAAGAATCCGACCGTTATCTGCCGTTGCTCAATGGCAAGCCGAACCCGGAACGCTCTGCCATCAAGCAGATCGCGTCTGGTCGTTTCGGTGTGACGACGGAATATCTGGTCAATGCCGATATGCTTCAGATCAAGGTCGCGCAGGGTGCCAAGCCCGGCGAAGGCGGCCAGCTGCCCGGCCACAAGGTGGATGCGACGGTTGCCAAGACCCGCCACTCCACACCGGGCGTCGGTCTCATCTCGCCGCCGCCGCATCACGATATCTATTCCATCGAAGATCTGGCGCAGCTGATCTACGACCTGAAGAACGTCAACCCGGAAGCCGATGTTTCGGTAAAGCTGGTGTCGGAAGTCGGTGTCGGGACGGTTGCGGCCGGTGTCGCCAAGGCGCGCGCCGACCATATCACCGTTTCCGGTTTCGATGGCGGCACGGGTGCTTCGCCGCTGACGTCGCTGAAGCACGCGGGTTCACCATGGGAAATCGGCCTTGCCGAAACCCAGCAGACGCTGGTGCTGAACGGTCTTCGCTCGCGCGTCGCGCTGCAGGTGGATGGTGGTCTGAAAACGGGCCGCGACGTCATCATCGGCGCGCTTCTGGGTGCTGATGAATTCGGCTTTGCAACCGCGCCGCTGATTGCGGCCGGCTGCATCATGATGCGCAAGTGCCACCTGAACACTTGCCCCGTGGGCGTCGCGACGCAGGACCCGGTTCTGCGCAAGCGCTTCAAGGGCACGCCGGAACACGTCATCAACTACTTCTTCTTCGTTGCCGAAGAAGTGCGCGAAATCCTCGCCTCCCTGGGCGTGACCAAGCTGGACGAGATCATCGGCGCTTCGGAACTGCTCGAAAAGGATGAGATGCTGGCGCACTGGAAGGCAAAGGGGCTGGATTTCAGCCGCATCTTCCACAAGGTCGAGGCTCCCAAGGAAGCGACCTTCTGGACCGAACGCCAGAAGCATCCGATCGACGACATTCTCGACCGCAAGCTGATCGAGAAGTCTCTGCCGTCGCTGGAAAACCGCGAGCCCGTGGTCTTCGAAGTACCGATCAAGAACGTCGATCGTTCCGCCGGTGCCATGCTTTCGGGCGCGTTGGCGAAGCGCTGGGGCCATAAGGGTCTCAAGGACGATACGATCCATGTGACGCTGCGCGGTACGGCGGGCCAGTCCTTCGGTGCGTTTCTCGCTCGCGGCATCACCTTCGATCTGGTGGGTGACGGCAACGACTATGTCGGCAAGGGTCTTTCGGGTGGCCGCATCATCGTGCGTCCGCCGGAAAACACCCGTATCGTCGCGGAAAACTCGATCATTGTCGGCAACACCGTTCTTTACGGCGCCATCACCGGCGAGTGCTATTTCCGCGGTGTTGCGGGTGAGCGCTTTGCAGTGCGCAACTCCGGCGCGGTCGCGGTTGTCGAAGGTGTCGGCGACCACGGTTGCGAATATATGACGGGCGGTATTGTCGTGGTGCTCGGCGAGACGGGCCGTAACTTCGCGGCCGGCATGTCCGGCGGCGTGGCTTATGTTCTCGACGAGAAGGGCGACTTTGCCACCCGCTGCAACATGGCCATGGTCGAGCTGGAGCCGGTTCCGGAAGAAGACGACATGCTGGAAAAGCTGCACCATCACGGCGGCGACCTCATGCACAAGGGACGTGTGGACGTTTCCGAGGACATGACGCGTCACGACGAGGAGCGGCTCTACCAGCTGATTTCCAATCACTTCCACTACACCAACTCTGCACGCGCCAAGGATATACTCGACCGCTGGAGCGAGTTCCGTCCGAAATTCCGCAAGGTCATGCCGGTCGAATACCGTCGTGCGCTTGAGGAAATGGAGCGCATGCGCATGGGCGTGGCGGCGGAGTAATCCGCCACGTGAGGATACTACACCAACTGATCTCGCTGATAACAGCGGCCGCCGTTCCCATGGCGGTCACCTGGACGAGCGGCGAGACCGGATTTGAGTTCATCGTGCTGGGGGCGGCTATGGGTTTCGCTTACTGGTACTGGGGCCCGACAGGCGCTCCGCTTTGACGTGAGGATTTAAACGTGGGCAAGGTTACAGGTTTTCTGGAGATCGACCGTCAGGTGGGCAAGTATCAGCCCGCATCGGATCGTATCCGCCATTTCCGCGAATTCACCATTCCGATGTCGGATGCCGAGGTGCAGAAGCAGGCGGCACGCTGCATGGATTGCGGCATTCCCTACTGTCACGGCCCGACGGGCTGTCCCGTGCATAACCAGATCCCGGACTGGAACGATCTGGTCTATAATAACAATTGGGAAGAGGCGATCCGCAACCTCCACTCCACCAACAACTTCCCGGAGTTCACCGGCCGCGTCTGTCCGGCACCCTGCGAGGAGGCTTGCACGCTGAACCTCGAGGATGCGCCGGTCGCCATCAAGACCGTCGAGCAGGCGATTGCCGACAAGGCCTATGAGCTGGGCTTCATCGTGCCGAAGCCCGCGACGATCCACACCGGCAAGAAGGTCGCCATCATCGGTTCCGGTCCTTCGGGCATGGCGGCTGCGCAGCAGCTGGGCCGCGCCGGCCACGAGGTTCATGTCTATGAGCGCGAATCTAAACCCGGCGGCCTGCTGCGTTACGGTATTCCGGACTTCAAGATGGAGAAGAACTTCATCGACCGCCGTGTCGAGCAGATCAAGGGCGAAGGCGTCACCTTCCATTGCGGCGTCAATGTCGGCGTCGATGTAACGGTCGAAGCGCTTCTGGCCGACCACGATGCCGTGCTTTATTGCGGCGGTTCGGAAACCCCGCGCCCGGCCGGTATCGGCGGCGCCGATCTGCATGGCGTCTACGATGCCATGCCCTATCTCGTGCAGCAGAACCGCCGCGTCGGTCGCGAAAATATCGACAGCATTGGCTGGCCGGCCGATCCTATCCTTGCCGGCGGCAAGCATGTCGTCGTTGTCGGTGGCGGCGATACCGCATCTGACTGCGTCGGTACGGCTTTCCGTCAGGGTGCCGTGAAGGTCACCCAGCTCGACATCCGCCCGATGCCGCCGGAAAAGGAAGACAAGTTGGCGGTCTGGCCCTTCTGGGCGACGAAAATGCGTACCTCGTCCTCGCAGGCCGAAGGCGCCATCCGCGAGTTCCAGGTGGCGACGCTCGAATTCGTCGGCGAAGACGGCGTGCTGACAGGAGTGAAGTGCTGCCAGGTGGATGACCGCCGCAAGCCGATTGCTGGCACGGAATTCATCATCAAGGCCGATCTTGCGTTCATCGCGATCGGCTTTTCAGGTCCCTTCACGGACAGCGTGCTGAAGGAAATGGACGGCAAGCTGAAGCTCAACACTGACCGTCGCGGTTCCACCAATGTGATCGCCAATGAAACCGACTACAAGACTTCGGTCGACAAGCTTTGGGCGGCGGGCGACGTGCGCCGTGGCCAGTCGCTGGTGGTCTGGGCGATCCGGGAAGGCCGCCAGGCGGCGCGTGCAATCGATGAAGCGCTGATGGGTGCGACCGTCCTTCCGCGCTAAGCACTGACGGTAATACGAGCCGAAAAGGCCTGTTGCAGATGCAACAGGCCTTTTCTTTTGGTTGCGAAAATGAGGACTTTTCTTCAGCAATAGGGAAGGGTGATACGGAAGCAGGCGCCACCGGTGGAAGCATCGCTGATGGTAATTTCCCCACCGTGATAGCGGACGATTTCCTGCACGAGGTTGAGCCCAAGCCCGGTGCCGCGATCTTTCGGTCGCACGCGGTGGAAGGCATCGAAAACCAGTTCCCGGTCCTCTTCGGGAATGCCATTGCCTTCGTCGGCTATCTCGATCACCCGGTTTGCTGCCACCCTTATCGTGATCGTGCCGCGATTGCCGCCATGTTCGATGGCGTTTTGCACGATGTTCATCAGGGCGCGCTGCAACGAAGCGTGGTCTGCAAGGGCGAGGATCGGCTCTTCCTCCGGTTCGAAGGACAGCGCATATCCCTGTGATATGGCGAGCGGGGCCATGTCAGCGACGACCGATCTGCACAGGTTGACAAGATCAAGCGGGACCAGAGGGGCCTTCTGCCCGCCAAGGCGCTGCAAATCGAGCAATTGTTCGGCCAGCACGGCGATACGGCTGGCATCCGCCAATATTCTGCTGCGGGCCGGGCCGTCCAGTAGCGTTTCAACGCGGGTTTGGAGAATGGCGACGGGGGTTCGCAATTCATGGGCGGCATCGAGAATGAAGCGCTTGTGTCGTTCGTAGCCGTCGTCCAGTCGCTTCAACGCGCCGTTGACGGCGTGAACGAGAGGCTGCACTTCCTTCGGAATATCGCCATCCGGCAATCGGTATCCGCGCCTGTCGATATCGATGGTTTCCGCTGTGCGAGCAATGGTGGAAAGGGCGCGAAATTCCCTGCGGATGATCCAGGGGATGGTCACGACCGTCACGATGGACATGAGAATGAGGACAGGCATGATCAAGATGTTCGAAAACAACAAAACCGGTAACGTCATGCTGAACGGCCCGCCTTTGCCGATCATGACGAATTCTCCCGCCGGCCCCGAAGCGCGGCGAACGACGGCGATTCGCACCACGGCGAGGTAGGAATAGGACAGCGCCGCGTCGCGCACGTCTGAGACCCTGATGTCGCTCAATTGCTGATCCATATTGCTGAATGCCTCGGGCACCTGCCCGCCCTGCACGATCTCACCGTTTTCGCTGACCGCGACGAACCAGAAATCGGAGGTATTGCTGCGCAGCTTGACGAATTCGGGCGTTTCTTTGAGAACCAGCCGATTATCTTCATTCCGTATGATCGCGTTGGCGGTTGTCTGGGCCGCCTCCGGGCTGAGCAGCGCGCTGCCTGCACCGCCGCTCGACATATAGGTAACCATGGCGGCGGTGACGAAGAACAGGCTGCCGATCTGGAACAACAGCAGTTGAAGGGTCAGCCGGCGCTTGAGCGATTTTCTTCTGGCCAGCTTCACAAGGTCGCCCTCAGCAGGTAACCCACGCCGCGAATGCCATGGACCTCAAGGCCCGCATCCGCGGCCGCCAATTTGCGGCGCAAGCGGGAAATATGGGAATCGAGTGCATTGGACTGGATCTCATCGTCGAAATTATAAACGGCTTCCTCGAGCAATGAGCGCAGCACCGTCCTGCCCTGTCGCCGCAACAGGGCTTCGAGGATCAGCAGTTCGCGTCTGGTCAGCGGAAGGAATTCACCCTTGATGCGCACTTCGCGGGTTTCGAAGCAGAATTCCAGCCTGCCCAGTTTTGCCGTCATCGTCACGGCGCCGGCCGGCCGGCGCATCAGGGCGCGGATGCGCGCAAGCAGTTCCTCGACCGCGAATGGTTTGGCCAGATAGTCGTCCGCGCCGAGGTTCAGACCGTTCACCCGATCCACAAGCGCTCCCTGCGCCGTCAGCACGATGACGGGCGGGGTGAGGGGCAGGAGCCGCAAATCTTCGATAAGCTGGATGCCGTCACCATCGGGCAATTGCCGGTCAAGCACGACAAGGTCATGGACGCCGTCCATGATGGCGTGACGGGCAAGATCGAGCGTGCCGACCGTATCCACGATAATATCGAACCGGTGGAGCGCGGCGGACAGGGCTGCTGCCATTTCGCGTTCGTCTTCAACAAGCAGCAGGCGCATGAATTCCATCTCGGTATTGTCCGGTATCCCTTCCGGGAAGGGGCGCGGCGAAAGGCAAAAACGTCGACGCCGCTCGCGCTAAGGACAAGCGAGGCGTCGCCGCCAAATCGATGTCGCCATGCAAAAAAAGGGACTGGGGATGGCGGATGGCCAACCCCGCATTCCTGCAAAGCTGTACCTATCCTGTCATGTCCGGATTGCCTAAACATTACGCCCGCTACGGGGCGGTCGGGCCGCTCCGAAAGCCTCTATTGTTTTGTCTGCGCGGTATCGGGCGCCACACGATAGTCATCGATACGGCCTGCCGGCGCATCGGCCATCTCGCCGCGCTTGGTCAACCTTTCGCGTGGCGATTCCACCACGGAGACGCGTGTCGGCCCGGCGGCCAAAGGCGCATCGCCTAACAGCTTGTCGCCGCCGTCGAGATTGGGATCGGTGAGACTGATAGGCTGGGTGCGCACCTGCCCGGCATCGATGCCGAGTGCGGGCAGGGAGGTAAGTGCCGGTAGATTGCTGCCGTCCAGTTTCACAAGGTCCGGTCCGGCGCTATCGAGGTGTCTGCGCACGAATTTCTCAACGTAAAATGCAAGCTTGCGTTTGCCGGCCTGGGTCATGCCTATGCCATCAGCCTCGCGCAGGCGGGCCTGTTGGCCGTTCATGTCGTAACCGGTAATGACGAATTTTCCCGCCTCATCGACGAAACCGTCCCAGACGTCCACGAATTCACCGCCATATTTTTCGACATGGCTGCGATAAAGCCGGTTGAAACCGACAAGATCGGCCGAAAGCGACGGCGACTGGAAGGCAGGCAGGCCGACCCACAGCAGCGGCGCCTTCTGGCGTCCGGCAAGCGCCAGCAGCTCGTCGATCCGCCGTTCATATTCCTTGAACCAGACCTCCGTGCCGAACTTTTCCCTGGTGTCGCCGATCTGCATCTGCTGGCGATCGTTCGATCCGATCATGATGACAATGGTAGCCGGATTGGTTTCGCTGATAAACTGCGGAAGATTTTTGAACCAGTCGTAATAATCGGTACGCACGAGGCCGGAGGAGCCGTTGGCACGCACATCGACGGCGATTGCAGGCGAATTGGCAAAGGCATTGACCAGTTCGTCCCCCATGCCGCCGGCGAGAAAATCGCCTATGACCAGAACGCGCCGCGCATTTTCAAGCTTGGCGGCTGGCTCCGGCTTTGCGGTCCGCATCTGAACCACCGAGGGCGCTTTTCTGGTGGGTTGGGGGCGGGTGACCGATCTTTCGCGCGGAGCAGACGGAAAGTCGCGGCGGTTGCGGGGCTGGTAGTCGCGCCCGGATCCGCCGTCGCGGCCCACCGGTTTGCCAAAGAGCATTTCAAACAGTGTACGCCGTTGCTCCTGTGCGGAGCTTTCGGAAGGAACGAGCGGCACGGTAAGGACGGCTGAAAGAAGGACGGCCAAGAAACGCCAGCCGGTTCTTCCGTTTTTCACCTGAGGCTTCCCACTCATCACATCAACCCTTCCGGATATTTCGGCGGCGTTTCTTGATAGCCGCCGAATTCACCGGCACATTATTAATTACGCAAGGCTCTCAGCAACCGCTGCGACGGCTGGCCGTCGGTTTCCATACCCATGCGCGACTGGATGGCGCTGATTGCGGCTTTCGACCCGGAGCCGAAGTTCCCATCGACCTCACCGTTATAATAGCCGAGTTCCTTCATGCGGGTCTGCAGCTCGAATTTTTCGCGAATATCCAGCGTCCCATCGGGGCGTGGCCACTTCTGCTGCATGCCGCCATAACCGGCGATCTCATCCGCAAGCAGGCCGACGGCGAGCGCATAGCTGTCGGAGGCGTTGTATTTCTTGATGGTGAAGAAGTTTTTCATCATCAGGAAACCGGGGCCGTTTGCCCCGCCCTGCAACTTCAGCATGGCGCGATCGGATCCGCGGGTGAAGTTCTTGCCGTTCGGGCGGGTGAAGCCAAGCTTCGCCCATTCCGCAATGGTCTTGGTCTGCCCTTCATAACGGGCGCCGCCACGCGGAACGGCGGTTTCATAACCCCAGGTCCGTCCCGGCTGCCAGCCGTTCTTGGAAAGCAGATTGGCCGCGGTCGCCAGCGCGTCCGGAATGGAGCGCCAGATGTCGCGCTTGCCGTTGCCATCCGCATCCACCGCATAAAGCAGGTAGCTGGTGGGGATGAACTGGGTATGACCCATCGCGCCCGCCCAGGAGCCCGTCAGCTGTTTCGGCGTCACATCGCCCGCCTGGAGAATCTTCAAAGCGGCGATCAATTGCGTGCGCGCGAATTTGGCGCGTTTGGGGTCGGAATAGCCGAGTGTTGCCAGCGCCTGCGGAATATTGTGCAGCCGCTCAGGCTTTTCGAGAACCGCACCGTAATTCGATTCCATCGACCAGATGGCCAGAATGATATGCTTGTCGACATTGAAGTTACGCTCGATCCAGTTGAGGGTCGTTGCGTGCTTCATCTTCATCTCGCGGCCGATCCGCACTGTATACGGATTGACGCGGGAATCGAGATAATCCCAGATTTGCGTGGTGAATTCCGGCTGGAAGGTGGCCTTGCGCAGCGCGTCGGGATCCGGCTCGCTGACACCGGCAAAGGCCTTCTGATATGTCGCTCTGCTAATGCCTTCTTTTGCGGCTGTTGCGTAGAACTGGTTGATCCACTGACGGAATCCTTGATCGGCGCGGGCCGAAACGGGCGCCAGCGAGATTGCCAGGCCTGCAACCACCATGCAGCCGAATTTGCGGACATCGGAAAGGATCATCTTTGTCATCGTCTGTCTTTCGTTCTCTCGAATGTCATTTCGATTGCGAAAACGCATCGGGCGTCATCATGGATAACAAAAGAACGTCAACAAATTCTTTACCATTAATAGATGGTAGCGTCACCCTTTACAAAACGTTGTTATTTTTGAAATAACAACAGCGTGCGGGGATTGTGATCAAGCTTTATCTCTCAGGAGGGATATGTGGTAGAACAGAAGAAAATTCGGAAGGCCGTATTTCCGGTCGCGGGTCTCGGCACGCGTTTCCTGCCCGCAACCAAGGCGGTTCCGAAAGAAATGCTCACCGTCGTCGACAAGCCGGTCATTCAATATGTCGTCGATGAGGCGGCGGAAGCGGGCATTGAGCATTTTGTATTTGTCACCGGCCGCGGCAAGGCGGTGATCGAAGATTATTTTGATATTCAATTTGAACTCGAACAGATGCTGCGCGAGCGCAACAAGAATGCCGAGCTGACATTGCTGGCCGGCCTTCTGCCCAAGGCGGGCACCGCGAGCTTCACCCGCCAGCAGGTGCCGCTTGGTCTCGGCCATGCGGTCTGGTGCGCCCGCGATATCGTCGGCGACGAGCCTTTCGCCGTGCTTTTGCCCGACATGATCATGCATTCGCAGAAAAGCTGCCTGAAGGGCATGGTCGAACTATACGACCAGACCCAGGGCAACGTCATCGCGGTGCAGGAATGCGCTCCCGATCAGACGCATAAATACGGTATCGTCGGCGTGGGTGACGCCGTGGGCGAAGGTTTCAAGATCACGGAAATGGTCGAAAAGCCGGCCAAGGGTACGGCGCCGTCGAATTTCTATATCAACGGCCGTTACATCCTTCAGCCCGAGATTTTCGACATTCTCGAAAATCAGGAGCGTGGCGCCGGCAACGAAATCCAGCTGACGGACGGCATGCTGACGCTTGCCAAATCACAGCAGTTCTCCGGCTATCATTTCCGCGGCCAGACCTTCGACTGCGGCGCCAAGGATGGTTTCATTCTTGCCAACGTCGCTTTCGCGCTGGAGCGTGGCGATATTCGCCCTGCGATCGAAGAGCCGATCAAGGCCCTGATCGACGGGCTGAAGTAATCCACCAGAACAGAAACGGGATCCCGGCCTCAGCGCCGGGATTTCTTTTTGGCCGAAGCCTATCGCTTGAGGACAAGTCCTGCGCCGACACGTAGCTCGCTGCTGTCATAAACCGGTGTCCACTGGTAGCTGACGTCCGCCGTCAGGTCGAGATAGCGGTTCAACCCCCAGGTCAGGCCGGCGCCTGCGGTATATTCAACGGCATTTTCCATGTCTGAAGAGGGGAATGTGCGATGCACGACCTGTCCCGTCAGGCGGGCAACGAGGTTGCTGCGCAATTCGTGGGTCAGGCCGGCATCCAACCGATAGGAAACCCAGCCGCCCTGTGGTCCGCCGGCGAAGTCCTCTATCGTCGTGCGCAGACCGAGATTGACGTTCGTACCGCGCTGGGGTGACCAGTTGAGCTCGCCATCCAGCGTCAATGCGCCGATCGAGGCAAGGCGATCGTCGTCATATTGCTTGCGCAAATAACCGATGGCGGCCTCGCCGCGGGTCTTCTCGCCAAGATCGACTTCCGCGCCGACCTTCGCCCCATAGGCATTGGAGGAACGGGCATAGCCGGAATTGTCGAGACGCCTGTCATATTTGGTCGTCCCGGCATTCAGTTCCAGGAAGGGGATGAGCGCCGGCGACAACTCATAACCGATGCGTCCACGCAGGTTCGCGCCGTTCTGATCGCGGTCGCTGAGGCTGATCGGCCGGCCGTCGATGCCTTTCGCATCCGTATAGACCGTGCGCGACAGATCGAGCGCCGCCAGGCCGCGCAGCTTGCCGAAATCCCGCTCTATCGACGCGCCGGTGGTGAAGCGGTGCTCACCGCCCTGCACGGCAGCGCCGGTGAGAGCATTGGGGTCCGTCGTGTCCTCACGGCTGAATTCATAACCGGCCTTGAGATTGGCCGTCGTTTCTTCACCGAGATCGATGCGTAGATCGGCCTCTATCCTTGCCCGGGGCTCTTCGCCGTCCTTGTCGCTGCCGAAGTTCCTCTCCCAGGCCCCGTCGCCCGTCACCGTCAAAGCATGACGGGACCAGTCGCTGGTGAGCGTGCCGCGTATGCCTGTCGTCAGATAGTTGCGTCTGGAGGGGCCGCCGGTATTCGTCTGCTTTTCCGTATTGATCGTCTGGCTGATTGACGGTCGCAGCAGGAACGTGCCGAGCCGGATGCCGGGCGTCTGTCCGGGTTCGGTCGCTATCCGTGGGTTTTCGCCACCGTCTACCGTCGGCTCATAGGGGTTTTCGGCCTCGGCAGAGGGTTGGCTTGCGTCGTCCTGCTGTTCGTAAATAGGATCGCCGGGATTGGTGGAGGGACGCCAGAGTTGTGGTGCGGGCGTGGTCGTAGCTGTGGCCGTGACAGCGCCAGTGCCAGTGCTCACCCCACTGTCCGTCGCCGGTGTGGGTGAAGCTGCTCCGTCGACGGCAGAAGCGGCGCCCGGCAAGACAGGTATGGCTGTCGTTGCAGTCTGCGCGAAGACGCTTCCCTGCGGGTAAAAAATCGTGCAGGCGAGCAGCAGGGTTGCTGCTTTCCGCGACGTCGGCAGACGTGTGGCGGCGCCCTTCACGTTCATTCCTTTTCACCCGGCAAGTTTGGCCGATGCCGGATCGAAGGGCCACCAAGACATCCCCTCAGGCCCGATGAGTAATAGGCCGATGAAATGACGTGAAGAAACCAGGGACCAGACAGGCGACGCAAGTTTTAACATCGCTTTAACAATAGGTTTTTTATGGTTAACAGTTGATAAACATCGCCGGGATTTCGGTGTTATGGTAGGAGCGCAAAGCCAACGGCGCCGATCATCAGGCCCGGTGGGACGATTTCACCCGTCACCATGACTGGAAGAAAATGGTCAAGAATGCAAAATATTCCTAATATGAGAAGATTAAAACGTTTCAATTTGGTGCGGAATCGCCCTATGGTTTATATGGGCTGATCTTCTATTGCCCAGCAAGTGGTATTGAATTTTATTTTGTGTGACAGCATCGTTTCATGAATCCGGTTTTGAACACCAAGCAGCTCGGTTTTTATTGTTGGGATATTACCAATGACCGTTTCTATCTAGACGAAGTATGTGCCAAACTCTTTGGGATTCCGCTGCGACAGGCAATGCAGGGGATCAGCATTTTTCAGATGCTTGAAAAAGTGGATCTCGATCATCGAAACCGCGTGATCGAATCGGCATTGATCACCCTGAAGGCCGCAAGTTTTTATAATCAGGAATACGCCGTGCGCCGCAGCGACGGCTCGGTCTCATGGGTAAGGACGCTCGGGCGGTATCTGGTCGACGAGGAAAACATCCCCTTCAAACGGCTTGGAACGATGGAGGAGATTTCTCCGCCGGATCGGCGTCATTGACGAGGCGCCGCTTTACCGAAACCGTTGGAGATTTTCGGGCGGTATCTACTAAAACCCTGCGCCCGCCGGTGAAGAGTGGACTTATTTCGGTTGAAAGAGTAACAGTCGGCCATGATTACACGCGCCGTCAAATTGGTCGAAGACAACGCCATCGAATCCGCCGTGCGGACGATCTCAATGGAGCGGGCTGGCCTTGCCGCCCTCGAGGATGCTCTGAGGAACGGTCTTTCTGACCCATTCTGCAAGGCGATCGAGACCATCGGCCAGTCGAATGGCCGTCTCATCATTACCGGGGTCGGAAAAAGCGGCCATATAGGCGCAAAACTTGCCGCCACCTTCGCTTCCACCGGCACGCCCGCCTTTTTTGTGCATGCGGCTGAGGCCAATCACGGCGATCTCGGCATGATCGGCGGCGATGATGTGGTACTGGCCATTTCCAAGGGTGGTGAAAGCGCTGAATTGCGCAGCATCATCAATTATTCCCGCCGTTTCTCGATTCCGCTGATCGCGCTCACCTGTTCGGAAAATTCATCGCTGGCGCGGGCTTCCGACATCGTGCTGCTGGTTCCCAATGAGCAGGAAGCCTGCCCGCTCGGCCTTGCGCCGACGACCTCTACGTTGATGCAGCTTGCGCTGGGCGATGCCCTGGCCGTTGCGCTGCTGGAGGCGCGCAATTTCACTGCGGGTGACTTCAAGGTGTTCCATCCCGGCGGCAAGCTGGGGGCGAGCCTGACGCTGGTCGGCGATATCATGCATACGGGCGATCGCGTGCCGCTGGTCAACAAGGGAACGGCCATGCCGGAAGCAGTCGGTGTTCTCTCGCGCAAGCATTTCGGCTGTGTCGGCGTTCTGGACGAGGATGGCCGCCTGTGCGGCATCGTCACCGAGGGCGATATGGCGCGCAACCTGTCGCGCAACCTCGCCGAGATGACGGTCGATGACATCATGACCCGCACGCCGAAAACCGTCAAAAAATCCGTGCTGGCGACCAGTGCGCTGGCGACGCTGGAAAAATTCCACATTGGCGCGCTGATTGTCATCGATGAGGATAACCGGCCCATTGGGCTGGTGCATTTCCACGATCTCTTGAGAATTGGCGTGGCTTGAAGCTGTCGCCGATCTTGAACTTATCGGTCTAGCGGCTCGATTGTCAGCGTGCGTCCGCGTGCGGAAGCTATTCTTACCCGGGTGCCGGCCGGCATGTCTTCGCCGTTGACCGGCCACCATGTGTCGTCCAGCCTGATCCGGCCACGCCCTTCGACAATCGGTTCCTGAAGGGTCGCGGTGCGTCCGACAAGGCTTGCCTCCCGCTGGTTGAGGAAGGGTTCGTCGCTTGCAGCCCGGTTTCTTCCGAAATATTTCCGGCCGAGCAGGGCGAAAACGATGGAGAGCGCGGCAAACAGCACCAACTGCAATTGCCAGGCCCAGAATGCAGCATCCCACAAAAGCAGCGAGACCGCGCCGATAACCAGCGCGGCGAGGCCGATCCAAATCAGGAACACGCCGGGAGCGATGAGTTCGGCGGCCAGAAGCACGAAGGCGACGATCCACCAGCTCCACGGCCCCAGCTCAGTGGCAAGCTGTTGTAACATCGTCATTTCTCCGACGAAGAACCGAATGGATTACCAGGGATCGTGACGTTGATGCTCTGGCCGGAGGGTCGCGTCGGCGGCACGGAGCGGGACGCCGTGGAGGTGGCAGGCGCAGTCGGTGCGTCGCCCCTTTCGCCGAAAACCTCTTTCGCAATCGTGCCGATACCGCCGAGGGAACCGATCAGCGCCGAAGCCTCCATCGGCATCAGCACGATCTTGGAATTCTTCGCGGTGCCGATCTCGGCGAGCGCCTCGGTGTATTTCTGGGCGACAAAATAGTTGATGGCGTGGACATTGCCGGCGGCAATGGCTTCCGAGACCATGCGGGTGGCGTTGGCCTCGGCCTCGGCCAGACGTTCGCGCGCCTCGGCGTCGCGGAACGCCGCCTCGCGTTGGCCTTCGGCCTCAAGAATGGCGGATTGCTTTGCGCCTTCCGCGCGCAGAATCTGGGCGTTGCGGGCGCCTTCGGCTTCCAGCACCTGTGCGCGTTTTTCGCGCTCCGCCTTCATCTGCCGGGCCATGGAATCGACGAGATCCTTCGGCGGCGCGATGTCCTTGATTTCGATGCGGGTGACCTTGATACCCCATGGCCCGACGGCCTCATCGACCACGCGCAGCAGGCGATCGTTGATGGCGTCACGGTTCGACAGCAACTCGTCGAGGTCCATCGAGCCCATCACCGAGCGGATATTGGTCATGGTAAGG
The DNA here is from genome assembly GCF_027956555.1 of Agrobacterium sp. ST15.16.055. Lineage (NCBI taxonomy): Bacteria > Pseudomonadati > Pseudomonadota > Alphaproteobacteria > Hyphomicrobiales > Rhizobiaceae > Agrobacterium > Agrobacterium sp. ST15.16.055. The sequence goes on along the minus strand of NZ_JAQKGN010000007.1, from coordinate 29,728 downwards.
TTCTGGATGGCGTTTTCCAGATTGGCGATCTGATAGGCGGCCTGCGCGGCGTTCAAAACCTGGTAGAAGGCCACCGCATCGGCAGAAACGCTGGCATTGTCGCGGGTAATGACTTCCTGGGTGGCGATATCCAGCACCTGTTCCATCACATTCATGCGGGCGCCGATACGCTCGAAGAAGGGTATGATCAGGTTAAGGCCCGGTTCGAGCGTGCGGGTATAACGCCCGAAACGTTCAACCGTGTAGCGATATCCCTGCGGCACGGTCTTGATGCCGGCAAACAGCACCAGAATGACCAGAACCACTGCCGCCAGCACGACGATATCGAAACCGCCCAATGCAATCATCACTTTTCCTCCAGATCAGAACCATGCGGGCTTTAGCCCGGCTTCGTTATGGCAAGATTATACCCACCCTTGCAACTCCCGTCTCACAACCTTTTCGAGAACATTCATGCCCTCGGCACTGTCGTTCAGGCAGGGAATATGGGTAAATTTCTCTCCGCCATTATGCAGGAAAATCTCGCCCGCTTCACCGGCGATTTCTTCCAGTGTCTCAAGACAATCCGAAACGAAGCCGGGATTCATCACGGCGATGCGCTTGACGCCTTCCGACGCCAGCTTTTCCACGGTCTTGTCGGTATAGGGCTGCAACCATTCCTCCGGCCCGAAACGCGACTGGAAGGTGATCATGAAATTTTTCTCTGTACGCCCCAGCGCCTCGCGCAGCAGCCGGGCGGTTTTCTGGCAGTGACAATAATAAGGATCGCCTTTTTTGAAATAGGATTGCGGAATGCCGTGGAATGACGTGATCAGCATTTCCGGTTCCCAGTCCAGCGTCGCCAGATGGTTTTTCACCGAGGCGGCAAGCGCCTCGATATAGGCCGGATCGTCATGATATGGCGGGACGGTGCGGATGGCTGGCTGCCAGCGCAGCTTCATCAGGTGTTCGAAAGCCTTGTCGTTCACAGTTGCCGTCGTCGACGCAGCATATTGCGGATAAAGCGGGAAGAGCAGGATTTTTTCGCAGCCCAGTTCCTTCAGCGCGTCGATTCTCGAGGCGATGGAGGGCTGGCCGTAACGCATGCCCCAGTCGACCACAACATTTGGCAGGTCTTTCAGCGCTTCCGCCAGCAACTCGCCCTGGCTGCGTGTATAGGTGCGCAGATAGCTTTCGTTGCGCTCGTGGTTCCAGATTTCCTCATAGGCCTTGCCGACTTTCTGCGGGCGCTTGTTGAGGACAATGCCGTAAAGGATCGGATACCAGTAGAGACGCGACCATTCGATTACCCGCTTGTCGCTCAGGAATTCCGCCAGATAACGGCGCATCGACCAATAATCCGTACCGTCAGGCGTGCCGAGATTGACCAGCAGGACGCCGACCTTGCCAAATGCCGTGCGGGGATGGTTTGCGGGGAGTGCGGATAGTTCTGTCGCCATGAATGACACCCTGAAACTCTGACTGTTTGCGTGAGGAGCGGTTCGTTCCGGATCGGGCTGAAACGCTCCATCTTCTGTTGATGCGCGCCGAACGCCAACCGCGGCGGGGTTTGGGCCGACGATGCCCGAGCTATACGCTCGTGCGGTCAATTCGTTCACGTGTTCTAGACGAAATTTTTCAGGATTAAACTACCGGTGAAGGCTATTTCCCGGGGGGAGAAAGCCACGCGCGGTCCCTTGCAAAAATTTGATCCGTAACGATTTGTTTTAAAAGGAAAATAGGAAGCCGGCCCCGATATCCGAGGGCCGGCTTCCTGTCTGCGGCAAATTGCCCTGTCTGTTCCCGTTCGGCTTATTGAGCCGGTAGTTCCAGTTCCTCACCGATCTCGATGTGGTTCGGATGCTTCAGCGTGTTTGCCTTGGCAATTCTGCTCCAGAGAGCGCCGTCGCCATATTTCTCCGCTGCGATCTTCCAGAGCGAGTCGCCCTTTTCAACGACATATTTGCTGGCGGCAGCAGCGGTTGCGGCGGGCGTCGTCGTGGCCGGTGCCGTGGCGGCCGGTACTGTGGGAGCAGGTGCAGTGGCGGCGGGTGCCGCGGGAGCGGGGGCCGGTGTGGTGGCCGGCGCAGGTGCGGTTGCGGCCGGCGCGGGTGCCGCAGGCTTTGCCGGAGCGACATAACCGGCAGGCGTCACTTCGCTGATGCGGCCATCCGTGTAGGGCTTATAGGGGCTGTTGGCGGTGATGTAGGCCGCAACGGCTTCCTCAAGGTTGGGGCCGAAGTCATAGGCGTTGACTGCCTTGGTCGCAAAGACCTTGAAGCCGTCGCCGCCGGTGCGTACGTAATTATTGGCCGCGACGATATATGTCTTGGCGGGGTCGAGAGGCACGAAGGCGTCGCCTTCCTTGACCCCGACCGAAACGACCCGGCTGCCGGCCGGCTTGGAGCGGTCGAAGGAATATTTCAGGCCGGAAACCTGCATGAAACGACCGGCGCTGTCGTCGATCTGACTGACGCCGTTTTCGAGAGCGGCGCGAATATCCTCGCCCTTCAGCTGAAAGGTCGCGACCGTGTTCTGGAATGGCAGAACCGTCAGCACTTCGCCCATGGAGACATCGCCGGCATCGATGGAGGAGCGCAGGCCGCCGCTATTGGCGAAAGCGATGGTCACGCCCTGATCCTTGACGCGGGCGAGCGTCGCATCGGCCACCAGATTCCCCATGGAGCATTCCTTCACACGGCAAACCTTGCGGTCTCCCTCGATCGGGCCTTCCGAGGAGCCGACGACCTTCGATTTCAGAGTCTCGATCGGCGCCTTCAACTCATCGATGCGCTTTAGCGTGGCTTCATCGGGCTTGAAGGAGGAGTCGATCAGGATGGGATCGCCCTTGCTTTCCTTGACCACGCCGCTGTCGTCGAAGACCACTTTGAGGTCGCCCAGATATTTGCTGTACTGCCCGGCCTGAACGACCGGAACCTTGTAGCCACCGGGATTGTCGACGAGGGTTGGATAGGGGCCTTCGGCCTTCTGGTCGGTGTTAGAAAGCAGCGTATGTGTGTGGCCGCCGACCACGACGTCGACGTCAGGGATTTTGGCGATGAATTCGAGATCGCGCGGATAGCCGACATGGGTGAGGGCGATGATCTTGTCGACGCCGTCCTGCTTCAGCTTTTGCACCTGCTCGCTGATTTTCGCGACATCTTCGGCGATGGTGATATTGGGACCGGGCGTTGCCAGTTCTGCCGTATCGTTGGCGACAGCGCCGACAATCCCGATTTTCTGTCCGCCGACTTCGAGCACGATGGACGGCTTGACGCGGTCACCGATTTTCGAGGCGGCGGTGGCCACCACATTGGCGGTCACGACGGGGAACTGCACCTTGTCGAGGAAGCCGGCAAGCCCGTCTTCGCTGTCGTCGAACTCATGGTTGCCCACGGTCATGGCGTCGAACTTCATGGCGTTCAGAACTTCCGCTTCCACGGTGCCCTTGTAGGTGGTGTAGAACAACGATCCCTGGAAATTGTCGCCGGCATTGAGCAGGAGGACGTTCTTGCCGTCGGCCTTCAGGGCGTCACGGGTCTGATTGATTGCGGTCAGAAGGCGGGCGGCGCCTCCGAAGCATTCGTTTTTGCCTTCTTCCTCCGCCGAGCAGGTCGAGTCGAACTTGTTGATCGATTCGATACGGGAGTGAAAATCGTTGATGTGAAGAATGTTGAGCTCGTAATCGGCTAGAGCCGCTCCGGCAGAAAGCGTTATCGCCGAAACGCTCAGCATGCCCAGTCCCAAAATTTTCTTCATGGTCCCTCTCTCCTGTTCAAAGCGGAAGCCCGGGCCGGTCGATCATCCTCCAGCCGTGCTCATTTCCTAATCTGAAATCATGTCAGTCTTTCAAAGCGCGATGTTTCCATTTAGCGGCAATCGCCGCAAGCGAAATTATGACGGGTGCGCAATAAACGAAAACGCACGCTCAAGGCGTGCGTTTTAGAAGATCATCTTTTTGAAAAGATAACGTTATCAGCCCTGGCGCGTTAGCGAGAACTGGCTGTTCGTATCCGTCGTGCAGTTCAATTGTGACGGGGAGACGAGGGCGCAGTTTACGCGCGACTGCGTGTTGCGCACCAGCGAGGTCATGTTGATTTCGTAAAGCGTCGGCGAAATCGTGACATAGGTGCCGGAGGCCAGAAGCGTGTTGGTGTCGGTCGAACGGGTGGAGAAGGCGCCGTTCTGGAAGGTCGATACGATGCCGTTACGGTCGATCCAGCGACCGTCGACGGCCGGGCCGCGGGAAAGCGAAGGCGCCATCGAGGACTGCTGCGAGGGTCCCGGCGCGACGCATGAAGACACCGCTATGGCGGCTGAAAGCAAAGCAGCGCTTGTCTTGAAGTTCATGAGCCTGTTCTCCTGCGATTCGATGAAACTTTCTATGCTTCGACCATGCCGTGAAGCGTTTCTTATTTCAAGGCAACGTTGCTCGCTCTCCCCGGTTCCTGACGTCATTCAGGAAAGCCTCTGCGTGACAAATATGAGACTCCGTCCCGTCAGCGCACGAGGATGTTGCGAAACTGCCAGGGGTCGGACGTATCGATGTTGTCGGGAAACAGGCCGGGGCGGCCATCGGTCGGTTTCCAGTCGGTATAATGGCCCTCCACGGGTCCGAGATAGGGGCGCTGCACCTCGAGACAACGGCGGTAATCCATTTCATCCGCCTCGACGATGCCGGCTTCAGGATTTTCGATTGCCCAGACCATGCCGGCCAGAACCGCGGAACTGACCTGCAATCCGGTGGCATTCTGGTTGGGCGCAAGCAAACGCGCCTCCTGCAGGCTCAACCGCGACCCATACCAATAGGCATTCCTGTCATGGCCATAAAGAAGAATGCCGAGTTCATCGGCGCCGTCGACAAGCTCGTCTTCGGTAAGCACATGCTGGATGGGCTGAGGGGTGCCGCCATTGCCGAAAAGTTCATGCAGGGAAAGAATGGCGTCGTTGCAGGGATGATAGGCATAATGGCAGGTCGGCCGATACGTCACGTCGCCATCATCGTTGCGGACGGTGAAATAGTCGGAAATCGAAATCGCTTCGTTATGCGTGACGAGAAATCCATATTGCGGACCCAGACCCGGACACCATGTCCGCACCCGCGTATTGGCGCCGGGCTGGTCGAGATAGATCGCCGCCTTGCTTCCCTTTTTCTGTCTTTTCGCGTTTTTCGGCATCCAGTTTTCATGTGTTCCCCAGCCGAGTTCGGCGGGCTGAAAACCCTCCGCGATAAAACCTTCAACGGACCATGTGTTCCAGAAAGCGCCGAAGGGCTTGGGTTCCTTCGCCCGCTGGGTGTCGCGTTCGGCCACGTGAACGCCTTTGACGCCAAGCCGCTTCATCAGCTTTGCCCAGCCCTCTCGGTCATGTGGCTGTGGCTCCTCGATGTCGTGGCCGGTATCCTTGGCGAGATTGACGAGCGCCTGTTTCACGAACCAGGACACCATGCCCGGATTGGCGCCGCAGGTGGAAACCGCCGTCGTGCCGCCCGGCTTGCGCGCCCTTTCCTTCAACATGGTCTCGCGTAGCGAATAGTTGGTACGGGCCGCATTGTCGGCATCGGCGTCGAAATAAAACCCGGGCCAGGGTTCGACGACCGTGTCGATGTAAAGCATGCCATGCTTGCGGCAAATCCGCATCAGATCGACGGAGGCGGCATCGACCGAAAGATTGACGCAGAAGCCCTGGCCCTGAACGCCCTTGAGGAGCGGCTTCAAAATCTCGCGGTAATTTTCCTTGGTCAGATGCGTCTGGATATGGCGGATGTTCCTTTCGGCCAGAAAGGCGGCGATGTCCTCGCGCGGGTCGATGACGACGAGCCGGGTCCTGTCGAAATTGAAATGACGTTCGATCAACGGAAGAGTACCGCGCCCGATGGAGCCGAAGCCGATCATGATGATGGGGCCGTCAATATCGCCGTAAATCGGGTGGTTTGCATCCGTCATTCGTCAATTTTCCTTTTTCAGCCAATAAGTAAGCTAGATCACAAAAGCGTGCCACAATAAAGGGCAGGTGGATGACGGACATATGACGATGGTTATGACAGGACGGGCTCGGGCATCCTTTCCACCGCATTCTGCCTCTTCGCATTTTAGAGAGTGCGTTTATAATTAAGTTCTTCTTTTCCTCTCTATGTCCAAAGGCTTGGGGGCTTTGGCCGGATGACGACGGGGGAGTTTTCGCCATCGCAGGGGAGTTGCCCGTTGAATAATCTTATCGAGCGTGTCGCAGCGCTTCAGAGCCCCACCCCCGTTCTTATTGCCCTTTACGATTCCGAGGATCGGTTGCGCCATGCCAATCCGTCGTTTCGGGAAAGCTTTCAGCTTGCCGCCAACGATTTTCCGACCTGGGCGGACATCATGCGGTTGAACCATCGGCTGCGCAGCGGCGTCGTCGTCCGCAACAATGATTTCGAGGGGTGGCTGTTGTCGGCGCAATCCCGACGCGGCAAGCTGGCTTATCGCGCCTTTGAGATGGACATGTATGACGGCCGCTGGTTCTGGATGACGGAAACGGTGCAGCAGGATGGCTGGATGCTGTGTGTCGCAAGCGACGTTACCGAATTGCGCCAAGGTTACAGGACGCTAAGACAGGACAGGGATCTGGCGGTGCGCGCCTCGCAGACGGATGAATTGACCGGGACCGCAAACCGCCGCTTCGTCTTCGCCAAGCTGGCTCTGCAGGTGGAGCGGGTTACCAAGGGGCTGGAAACGCCCTTTTGCCTGTGCACGCTCGATATCGATTTCTTCAAGTAGATCAACGATCGTTTCGGCCATAAATGCGGGGATGCGGTGCTTCGCGATTTCGTCGGCATCGCCCATTCCGTCATCCGGCGGGTGGATTGTTTCGGCAGGATCGGCGGCGAGGAATTCATGCTCGTCCTGCCGCGCAGCACGGTGGCCGAGGGCCGGGAGATCGTCGAACGGCTGCTGCAGAAGGTGCGTCTTTCGAGACCCCTCTCTGAATTCCCGGATTTTTCCTACAGCTGCTCGGCCGGGCTGACGGTGTATCGCGCACCGGAAAGCACGGATGATGTTTTCATGCGGGCGGATCAGGCTCTTTATGCGGCCAAGGACAAAGGCCGCGACCGGCTTCTGGCGGTGACTGTTTAGACGAGTTCCGCCGCAATCAATCCATGCAGCGAATTGCCGACGAAGAGTTTCCGGCCAGCAATGTCGTCCGGTTTCAGCGACTGTCCGCGCGCCCTGCGGTCGCGGATCAGATCGGCGCGCAGCACCCCCGGCAGAATGCCGCTGTCGAGCGGCGGCGTCAGCAATTGCCCATCCGGCATTTCGACGAAAATGCTGGTCGACGATCCCTCGCACAACTCGCCGCGCTCGTTGAGGAGCAGAACCTCGTCGGCCTCTCCGGCTGAAAATTCGGCCCGCGCGGCGTCATAGGGCTCGCGGCGTGAGGACTTGTGACGATAGAAGGTGTCGGAAGAATCGAGCGTGGTCTGCCGGGCGATGCGAACCCGCCAGACGGTATCCTGCCGCAAGGGCTGGAAGTCGGCGGTTTCGACGTCGAGTTCGCCCTTGTAGTTCATGACCAGCCTGACGCAGAGCGGCTTTTCGCCGCCCACCTTCTTTTCCAGCACCTGAAGCGCATTGACCGGCGCGCGAAAACCGAGCGCGTCGGCCGAGCGCAGCAATCGGCGCATATGCTGGTCGATGCGCTGAAAGCCGGTCTGCGGCTCCCAGCGCAAGGTTTCCCTCAAGGTCAGATCGGCGGGTTTGCGTTTCATTACCTGTGCTCGTCGCCTGAATTGTTTACCGGTGTTTCCGCCGGCAATATCAACCGGCAAAGCTTGTCCGAAATAGGATAGCCCTGCCGGCGGAAGAGATTAAGCCTGTTTGTTATCCAGCGCTTCCAGCTCGTCGATCAGCCCTTCGATCATCGAAAGCCCCTTGTCCCAGAACGAGGGATCGGTCGCGTCGAGGCCGAAGGGTTTCAAAAGCTCCGAATGGTGTTTGGTGCCGCCCGCCTTCAGAAGCTCGAAATATTTCTCCTGAAAGCCCGTCTCGGCCTTCTGATAAACCGCATAGAGCGAGTTCACCAGGCAGTCGCCGAAGGCGTAGGCATAAACATAAAAGGGCGAGTGAATGAAATGGGGGATGTAGGTCCACCATGTCTCGTAGCCTTCGGAAATCCGGATCGCCGGACCAAGGCTCTCGGCCTGAACGGACAGCCACAATTCGCCGATCTGCCCGGAAGTCAGCTCGCCCTGCTTGCGGGCGGTATGCAGCTTGCGCTCGAATTCATAAAAAGCGATCTGGCGCACGACCGTGTTGATCATATCCTCGACCTTGCGGGCGAGCATGGCCTTGCGTTCCCTGATGTCTCTGGTGTCGTCAAGCAGCTTGCGGAAGGTCAGCATTTCCCCGAAAACGGAGGCTGTCTCGGCAAGCGTCAGCGGCGTGGCGCACATCAAGGCGCCCTGTTCGCCGGCCAGAACCTGATGAACGCCGTGACCAAGCTCATGGGCAAGCGTCATCACGTCACGCGGTTTACCGAGATAGTTGACCAGCACATAGGGATGGGCCGAAGGCACGGTCGGATGCGCGAAGGCGCCCGGCGCCTTGCCGGGGCGCGCGGGGGCGTCGATCCACTCTTCATCGAAGAAACGACGGGCAATATCGGCCATCTCCGGGGCGAAACTACCATAGGCGGAAAGCACCGTGTCCTTTGCCTCATCCCAAGGGATAATCGTGTTCGACGTATCGGGAAGCGGCGCGTTGCGGTCCCAATAATTCATCTGCTCCATGCCGAGCCATTTCGCCTTCATGGCGTAATAACGATGAGAGAGGCGCGGATAGGCTTTCTTGACCGCCGCGGCCAAAGCATCGACCACTTCGCGCTCGACGCGGTTGGCGAGATGACGGCTATCGGCAATATCCTCGAATTTGCGCCAGCGGTCGGAAATATCCTTGTCCTTGGCGAGCGTGTTGGTGATGAGCGTGAAGACGCGCAGATTGTCCTTGAAGGTGGCGCTCAGCGCCTGAGCCGCCTTCTTGCGGGTTTCCGGCTCCGGCTCCTGCAGCATGTTGAGCGTCACTTCCAGCGGCAGGCTCGCACCGTCTATGTCGAAACGCAGATCGGCCATCGTTTCATCGAACAGGCGGTTGAAGGCCGCTGCGCTGGTCATCGATTTTTCGAGGAAAAGCTGTTCCAGCTGATCGTCGAGCTGGTGCGGCTTGTCCTTGCGCAAATCCACCAGCCAGGGGCGGTAGTGACCCGCTACTGCGTCATTCGCCATGCAGGCGTCCATTGTGGCGTCATCGATGCGGTTGAGCTCAAGGGTGAAGAACAGGAGGTGGGAGGAAATATCCGTCAGCTTCGCTTGGGCATCGCCGTAAAGCTTGCCGTTTGCCGGGTTCGACGTATCGGAAAAATAGGTGAGCCCGGCAAAGGAGCCGATGCGGCCGATGAGATCATCCAGCGCTTCATATTCCTTGAGCGCCGCGCCGATGCCCTTGTCGCCCGTCGCCTTTGCGGCAGCTTCAAGCCTGCCCTTCCATTTCTCCTCGAAAGCCGCCGCCATCGACATCGCCTTGTCGAGATCGCCCTTGTATTCTGGCGAATCCCCCGATGGATAGAGGTCCGTCAGCTTCCAGCCGGGAAGGTCGCCAAGCGCCGGACCGGCGGTTTCGGCAAGGGAGAAGACGGGTTGCGGGGTCGGGCGGTTGAGGGTCATCGAACGTGTCCTTCTGATTATGCGTGCGAAGCATATGGGGACCTTGTTTCCCGCGGCAATGGATAAAATGCAAGCAATTCTCAAAACTGGATGTTCAAGTCTCCCATGCCAGAGTGCGGAATAAGGGACCGCATGAAGCAGGTCCATAAACCGGAAACCGGAGCTAAAAATGACCGCGCATGTTCTCGTGATAGACGATGATCCCGTCCAGCGCCGCCTGCTCAAAAATGCGGTGGAACGTTATGGGCATCTCGCCTTGCTTGCCGAAAACGGCAAGGCGGGGCTGGAACTGCTCAAGCAATATAGCGGCGAGATCAACGTCATTGTCCTCGACCTCATGATGCCTGAAATGGACGGGCTTACCTTTCTCAAAGCTATCGGCGAAGTCGGCACCGATGTTCCTGTCATCGTTCAGACCGGTCAGGGCGGCATCGATACCGTCGTGCAGGCCATGCGCGCCGGCGCTTTCGATTTCGTCGTCAAGCCGGTTTCGCCGGAAAGGATCGGCGCTGCCATCTCCAATGCGCTCAAGCTCGACAGGAGAGAGGCAAAAGCCCGCGCGGGAAGGCGCGGACGGAGCAATGCAGTGAATTTTACCGATATCGTTTCCGCAAGCCCGGCAATGCTGAGGGTTATCGAACTCGCGCAGCGCGCTGCCCAGTCCAGCATTCCCGTGGTGCTGGAAGGCGAATCCGGTGTGGGCAAGGAAATGGTCGCCCGCGCCATCCAGTCGGCCGGAGACAGGGCGAATAAGGCCTTCATCACCGTCAATTGCGGCGCCATTCCCCATAATCTCGTGGAAAGTATCCTCTTCGGCCATGAAAAGGGAGCCTTCACGGGCGCGACGGAAAAACATGTCGGCAAATTCATGGAGGCGGACGGCGGCACGCTGTTCCTCGATGAAATCGGCGATCTGCCGCTGGATGTGCAGGTGAAGCTGCTGCGCGCGGTCCAGCAAGGCGAAATCGAAACCGTCGGCTCCGCACGGGTGCAGAAGGTGAATGTGCGGCTGATTTCCGCCACCAACAAGAACCTCATCGAAGAGGTGAAGGAAGGCCGATTCCGCGAGGACCTTTATTATCGCCTCAACGTCTTCCCGATCACCATTCCGGCGCTGCGCCGCCGCAAAGAAGATATTCCCCATCTGGCGCGCGTTTTCGCCGAGCGCTTTTCGGCGGAACAGAAATTGCCCAATCCTGTTGGCCTTGACGCCAGCGCGCTGGCGCTGCTGACGGCCTATGACTGGCCGGGTAATATCCGTCAGCTCGAAAACGCCGTCTTCCGCGCCGTGGTGCTGTCGCAGGGCGAGGAACTGTCAGATTCCGATTTTCCGCAGATCGCCCTGCAACTGCCGGAATTTTCGACCGGCGACGACGCGGACGATGTCATTCGCTCGCCTTCAGGGGCGTCGCTGAAGCTTGCGGCCTATTCACCGCCCCCGCCGGCGGTTGCTGAAAGCCATGCCGTCATCGAGGAGCCATCGGATATTTCCACCACCATCTACCGGGGCGGAAACCTGATCTCCAGCATGGATGAATCGGGCAACATCCGCAAACTGGCAGAAATCGAGGAAGAACTCATCCGTTTCGCTCTGCGCTTCTATCGCGGCCAGATGAGCCAGGTCGCCAGAAAGCTCGGCATTGGCCGCTCGACGCTCTATCGCAAGCTGAAGGATTATGGCATCGATCCCGACGATCCCCTTCGAGATGCAGCCTAACGGCACAAACCCCGCATTTGGAGGCAGATCGCAAAATTCGTTAACTTCTGAGCAAGGATATCCGCTTACCGTCTATAAACCTCTTGTTAGTGGCTGATTCACTATATAGAGGAAGGTTGTATGTGTGTGGCAATTTTGCCATCGTGTCACCGTATTTGACGTTCATTTGAGGCAATGTGACAGAAATTGTCTTCCAGGCGGGGATCGAATTGCCATATCTGCATCGGAATAACGCGCTTTCGACCAAGGTCGCGCGCGGCTTGATCAAGGATATATGCACGAAGCTGTCGGCACGCGCTGTCACCTTTGCCTGCCTGATGCTCGCCGCAATGCCTTTCGTAGGTATTTCGGCGACCGAAGCCGCCGCCGAAACGCGCAGCCTCAAACTGTATTATATCCATACACGCGAAAAGGCGGTCATCACCTTCAAGCGCAATGGAAAATATGATCAGAAAGGTCTGCAGGAGCTGAACCGATTCCTGCGCGACTGGCGTCGCAACCAGCCGACACGCATGGATCCGCGCCTTTTCGATCTCGTCTGGGAAGTTTATCGCCGCAGTGGCGCGACTGACTATATCAACGTTGTTTCGGCCTTCCGTTCGCCCGAGACCAATGGTCTGCTGCGCTCACGCACGAAGGGCGTTGCGGAAAAAAGCCAGCATATGCTCGGCAAGGCCATGGACTTTTATATCCCCGGTGTGAAGCTTGCCCGTCTTCGCGAAATCGGCATGCAGATGCAGATCGGCGGCGTCGGCTTTTATCCGACCTCAGGCTCTCCCTTCGTGCACATGGATGTCGGCGGCGTTCGCGCCTGGCCGCGCATGAGCCGCCAAGAACTCGTCCGCATCTTCCCGAACGGCAATACGCTGCATCTTCCTTCCGACGGCAAGCCGCTTCCCGGTTATGAGCAGGCGCTTGCCGATTACAAGAAGCGCGTCAGCTCCTCCTCCATTCAGGTTGCTTCCAGCGCCGGTGCAGGCCCTGCCTCATCTGGCGGCGGCAAGCGCAAGACGCTGTTGCAGGCCCTCTTTGGCGGCGGTGACGAGGATGAAGATCCAGATAGCATCGCAGCGCCGGCGCCCGCAGAGCGCCCCGCCGTTGCTCGCCCGGCGGCTCCGGAGCTTGAACCCACGATTGCAGTTGCTTCGGCACAGACGCTTCCGGGTGTAAACGATGCGCCGCTGCCGACGGCCCGACCCGCCTTCGGCAATCAGCCGCCGGCCAATACCGGCCTTGCGACGGCGCTTTATTCTCCGGCTCGCAATGCCGCGCAGGATGCCCTGCAGGCGGCGACCACGCCGACGCCGGCTTCCGCGCCTGCCGAGCGCCAGCAATTTGCCGATCTGGCTGAGGTATCCGTTCCGGTGCCCACGCTTCTCGGCCCGCGCGGCATGAGAGGTGATGCGGAAGGATCGATCCTGACGGCTTCTGTAGAGGGTGCGACACCGGTTGCAACCGGCGAACTCGCCTCTGTTCCGGTTCCCGCCAATCGTCCGGCCGTGGCGGAAGCCCTGCTGGCGGCGGCCAATGCCGACCCTGAAGGTGAGGACGATCTCGCCGAGGCGCAACAGGGTACGCTTTCGCCCACGGTGGTTGCCGCTCTTGAACAGAGCGGTCAGGCCGCCCGGTCGCAGGTCCAGTCGGCCGCGATGCCAACAGCTGCGCCATTCCCGGCCGCCGTCAACCACAAGGTTACCGTTGCGCCCGTCGAAACGGCCAAGGCCGAACCGCAGGCTGGCTTCGGTGATGCTTTCGACCTGAAGCCTGCCATCAATGGCGGCCTCAGCGCCGGCCTTCCGACCAAGGGTTCGCGCCCGAGCAAACAGGATGCCGCCGTTTCCCAGCAGGCCATGGTGGGCGGTGGACGCCTGACGCAGGATCTTATTTCGGATTGGGCGCTCAACCAGAACAAGGGTACGACCGGACGCTCGGTAAAGGCGCCGCGTGTTGTCGCCAATCGCATGCTCAGCAACGATATGTCGGCTTCCGCGACCTCCGCGAGCTTCAAGCCCGGTGCCGCGGCCATCGAATCCAGCCGCTTCAGCACGCCGGTGAAGATGCACTGAGCCAACTTTCATAAGGAAGACGGCCGAGAGGCCAACAAAAAACCCGCCGTTACCGGCGGGGGTTTTTTTGGTGGATAGGTAAAACTTTTTACTGCTCCTTTTAACCCCCCTCTCGCCCCCCAGAAAAACGGAAAAATGCGTTTTCGCCCTTCTGTTCGAAAAAAAAAAGACGATCCCGACCAAGAAGAGCCAGACCTTCTCGACCGCCGAAGACAACCAGTCGGCCGTGACCATCCGCGTCTCGCAGGGAGATGAATTTGATTGGAGCGGAGTTCAGATTTGAGTGGCGATCGATCATAATAACAATATCATGATATTGTTATTATGATCGATCGCCACTCAAATCTGAACTCCGCTCCAATCAAATTCATCTCGCTCATATAGTTTCTGCGCATAACAATTCCCCATTCAAACCCGCAAATTCAACATAAAATTCATATATTTACGCGTAATCGGCCCGCAATCCGCAAATTGCAGGTCAGTAAAATCAGTTTTGCTCGCAGATTCTCATCCGCCCTCAGTCAAAATTACAAAATCTACCGGTGCACATATTTTATATGTTTGCATTGGTTATTGTATAAATATATGTTTATGGAAGCCGACCAGATCGCAACCGGCCTGCCCTCTTCGTATCGACCACCGAATTAGAACTCTCCTTATGGTTGCGTAAATACTGCTTCTTGAGCTTCCGATTTCGAAGCCTTGCCCTGGCATAAAGAGAACGTGCCAGCCTTCTCCTCATCAAGGCGGTATCCGCACGAGTAGCAAGAACGTACATTTCATAGAGACCCATTTTGAACACACCTTTCCTATCACGCGACGCAGTTGCGACCGTGTTGTGAGCTTCATCTCTTTTTCCATCTGCCTTTCAGCTCGATGGGCATTGCGACGGGGCACTGAAAATTGCCGCCTGTGGAAAATAAAGACACTTATCAGTGCCCCGCATCAGCGCTTTATGCCTGTCAGAGCGTGTCGTTCAGCCAGTGCGTTTCGGAGAAATAGAAAGGCCCACCACAAACCAGATTCCATCTCTCCTCCGGTCATGGCCAGAGGACTTTACCTGTCAGACCTCGAAATATGAGAGTGACGTCTTTCTCTCACAGCCGGCGCTGGCTCAGCTTCAAACCGGAATGTCTCCCGGTCCTTCGCTGAACAGAGACAGTATAGGTCAGACAAACAGGGCGGGGATGAGAGAGGGAAAAAGAAAGCTATCAACAATCGCACCACAAAAAATTCAGCTCATCACAAAAATATTAAACTATTGAAATAATTCATTTAATTAACCAATCCACCCACAGCAAAAACCGAAAAAATTCCCCATTCCCGAAATCGATCTCCACATTTCGCATCCGCCCTGTGTCGAAGAATGCATCCTTAGAGAAAAATGTTTCTATATCGCAACCTAATGTCGTAAAAGTTTCCTTTTACAATTAATTGGTTTAGTATACTAAGGGTATTGTATTCAAAAATATTGCATTCATTGATTGAGTAAACGAAGAACTCTTGCCCTAAGGCAAGGCATTTGAAGTGACATTTTAACAAGTCGACTAATTCCTACGAGAAATTTTCCATGCGACACGTCTGGGTCGGATTTTGCATATTTTCCGGCATCATCAATCTGCTCGGCTTAGCTGGCCCGTTGTTTATGCTGGAAATCTACGACCGCGTGATTCCAAGTCGCAGTATTCCAACGATGGTGGCACTACTGGCTTTGATTGCGGGCTTATATACTTTCTCGGGCTTCCTCGACATTCTTCGTGCGCGCATGTTAGCTCGAATGGCTGCAACAATCGACCTGCAGATTTCAAACCGTGTATTCGCCGCGATTGCAGGTTCACCTTTATTGATCAAGATGAACAATGACGTGCTTAAACCCGCGCAGGAGGCTGACCAGATCAAGGCCTTCTTAGCGGGACCGGGAGTGGCGGCATTATTCGATCTGCCATGGACACCAGTGTTTCTGGCGATCTCCTTCTTCCTACATCCATTGATTGGCTGGCTCGTCGCAGGAACAATGGCTACGCTCATCACGTTGACGCTGCTATCAAGCATGCTGACGAAACATCGCTCCGCAGAGAATACCGCGGCGCTCACACAACGGAACCGCTTGGGTGAAGCTGCATATCGAAATGCGGAGGCCATTGCGGCCATGGGCATGCTGGCTCAGGCGACTGACCGCTGGAACGCTGCTCATGACAACGCCAGTTCCATTCAACGTAAAACCGCCGATATCTCCGCCCTTTTTGCAGGCATATCAAGAGCAGTTCGGCAGATGGTACAGTCGGCCACTCTCGCGCTCGGCGCATGGCTGGTCATTCAGGGAGAGCTATCAGCCGGCGCAATCATCGCAAGCTCGGTTATCGCCGCAAGAGCCCTGCAGCCGATCGAACAGATTATTGGCGTCTGGCGCCACATGATCTCGGCGCGGCAGGCGTGGCAGCGACTAAAAGCGTTGTGGGCTCATTTTCCCAGTGTCCCAACAGAACGAACGACGCTGCCAGAACCGACACAAACGCTACTCGTAGAATCCGTGTCCGCTGCACCTCCCGGCGAGCGACAGCGCATGACTATACAAAATGTGAGTTTCAGAGCAGAGGCTGGAAGTGTTGTCGGTATCATCGGCCCGAGCGCTTCCGGCAAGTCTACCCTAGTTCGGGCAATCACCGGCGCTTGGCCCACAATACGTGGTCGCGTCTGCATTGACGGGGCAACGCTAGATCAATGGCCTGCTCACGAGCGTGGTCGCCATATCGGTTACATGCCACAAAGCTCAGACCTTTTCCCGGGCACTGTAGCGGAGAACATAGCTCGACTTAACCCCTTTGCCGATCATGCTGATATCATCGCCGCCGCACAGGCTGCCGGTGTACACGACATGATCGTATCCTTGATTGATGGTTATGAGACACAGGTCGGTGATGGTGGGACAAATCTCTCAGCCGGTCAGCGCCAGCGGATCGCCCTTGCTCGCGCCCTGTTTGGCAAACCTTTTCTAGTCGTACTCGACGAGCCGAACTCTAATCTTGATGTCGATGGTGACCGGGCACTGAGCGAAGCCATTGCCGGCGTCAAGGCCCGGGGCGGTATCGTCCTTGTGGTAGCGCATCGCAACAGCGTGATGTCCCAAATCGATTTCCTGCTCGTTGTGGAACAGGGCATTGCCCGCGCATTCGGGCAGAGAGATGCCGTCCTAAAATCACTACAGCAACAAACACCAAGACAGCGTCTCTCAACCGCCGCGGCCCTCACAGTTGTCGCTGGAGAGGATCCGTAACGATGGAGATCCATACAAAAACTGACCTCGTACGCTCCCTGCACCGGCACCTTGTCGTCGGCGCGGCCGCTATCATCTTCCTATTCGCCGGTGTCGGAGGATGGGCAATGAATACCGAACTATCCAGTGCGATCATCGCCCCAGGTATATTGAAGGTAGATGGAAACGCCAAGAAGGTGCAGCATCTGTCCGGAGGTATCGTCTCTGAACTTCTAACCAGAGAGGGGCAGACTGTTGAAATAGGTGATGTCTTGATACGGCTTGATGCAACCGTCGCAAAGGCGAACCTGATCACCACTTCCCACAAGCTCAACCAACTCTATGCCCGTCAAGCGCGACTGGAGGCAGAACGTGACACACAGCGGCTTGTCATTGTTCCTCCCGAACTTCTTTCACGGCTATCGCTTTCCGATGCAGAGCCGTTGATGGCCAGCGAGCGACGGCTTTTCGAGGATCGCCGTATCTCACGAGAAGGACAGAAGACCCGGCTGCGAGAGCAAATCAAGCAGCTTCAGCAGCAGATCATTGGCGTTGAAGAACAACGAAATGCGAAAACAGACGAGATCGGCCTCATAGAACAAGAACTCTCTGGCCTTCGCCGTTTGTACGCATCAGGCGCTATTCCATTGAGCCGCGTGAACAATCTCGATCGTAACGTAGCACGGTTACGCGGCGAGTACGGGCAGCTCGTGGCGTCTATTGCGTCAGCACAGACTCGCATCTCTGAAACAGAGGTGCAACTGCTACAGATCGATCAGCAAATGCATGCAGAAGTGGCGACGGAACTTCGCGACGTAAAAAACCAGCAGGTCGAGCTCCGCGGACAGGAGGTCACGGTTCTCAATGAGGTGAAGCTTCTCGATATCAAAGCGCCAATTGCGGGCGTAGTCCATCAGCTTGCTGTTCATACCATTGGCGGAGTAATCACCGCTGCGGAACCTCTGATGCAAATTGTGCCGCAGGAAAGCACGCTAACTGTCGAGGCGCGCATCGCGCCGCAGGATATTGACCAGCTCGCTGTTGGTCAGTCAACAACACTGCAGCTGACAGCGTTCAACCGTAATACGACACCGGAAATTGCGGGTTCCGTTATCCGCATTTCCGCCGACCTGGAAACCGACCAAATGACCGGCACAAGCTTTTATAAGGCAGGAATTGCCCTACGGGACGACGATACTCGGCGAACCGACGAAATAGGTCTGGTTCCCGGCATGCCCGTCGATGCCTTCATACGAACGGGCGACCGCAAAGTCATTTCATACTTCACCAAGCCCCTGCGCGATCACATGCAACGCGTGTTTCGGGAAGAATAGCGACGATATTCGCGGCATGTTTGCCGCGAGAGAGATACGGACGCAGCAGCCCCAGCCTGGAAAGCACAGCTGCCGCGCCCGTCCGAAACCGGCGAAATAGTTCGCCGGAAACCCAAGGAGTGTAACATGCCTACACGTAGTGGAAACGATTCAGCAAACACTATCGACCTGAGATATGAAACTCTCACCCCTTCGGCAGGTTGGCCTGCAAATCAAGCATGGTGGTCCGTTTACGCTCAAGGCGGCAATGATACGGTATATGGCAGTGCCTACAATGACTGGATCGACGGTGGCTCTGGCAACGACACCCTCCGCGGCTATAACGGCAACGACAATCTCGACGGCGGCGCGGGAGCCGACTACCTCTACGGTGGCTACGGCGATGATCGCCTTTCGGGCGGAGCCGATAACGACTATCTCTACGGCGAGGCTGGAGAGGATTGGTTGGACGGAGGCGATGGTAACGATCGGTTGGAAGGCGGCGCCAACAATGACGTCCTAGTCGGCGGTGCCGGAGCCGACGTAATGCTGGGCGGATCGGGAGATGATCAAATCTTCGGGGACGCAGGTGCTGATACTATGAATGGCGAAGCCGGCGATGATCGCCTTTGGGGTAACTCTGGAAATGACCTGTATCTATTTAATGGACAAGGCTGGGACACCATCAATGATGGGGTAACAAACGGTGGCACTGCTCGGACCGATACAACATTTGATACCAGCGACCGGTTGATCGTCAGTTATGCTACAAGCGACGTAAAGTTCTACACTTTCACGGATAACAAAAATCTTCTTATCACATCGGAGACTGATGCCAATGACGGCACGGTCGACAACGCAGTGATCCTTGAGAACTATTTTGCCGGTGGACACTACGTCGTGGAAATACTACAGACAAGTGACGGTGTACACTACCTTCCCGATTACTTCCCCCTCGCTGCCTAATTGCAGCAGGAGACCGAGAATTAAGGAAGGGGATCGGCGATCCGATCCCCTTTTTCTGATATATTATAGGAATAATCTCCTGTTCCTCTTGTACAGCCGCAAACTGGGTGCATCAGCTTAAATATCCCTCAAATACTTGGCCCGCTCCTTTTCATAGCGCGCATAATCTTGCTTCCAGCCTTCGATTTGCGCATATCGCGGATCAGCCTTCATACCCACATAATCAACCGTCACCCTGGTTTCTGGTATTGGAGGCAGCGAATTAAACTGCCTTTGTGTCAGGGCCGTACTGGCTTTCTGTATTCGCCCCCCAACCAGATTGGCGATCTGCTCTGCAATTTTTTGGGCTAAATCAGGCCCAGCTACGCCATCCAGACCTGCTAACAGGTTACGCAGTCGCTTACCTAAAGTGTCGTCGCTCCTCACGACTCCCTGGTTATCGATGGTCGCAACTACATTTCCAGCGATAACGACGTGCGCATAGGGTTTAAGGCCGGCATAATTGGAAAGATCAGGAGCTTCATGGGTGCTATACTCGCTTTCCAGGCTGCTCATACTAGTCTCGATAAGCTGTTTCTTTGCTC
Organism: Agrobacterium sp. ST15.16.055; assembly: GCF_027956555.1. Lineage (NCBI taxonomy): Bacteria > Pseudomonadati > Pseudomonadota > Alphaproteobacteria > Hyphomicrobiales > Rhizobiaceae > Agrobacterium > Agrobacterium sp. ST15.16.055. The sequence continues at coordinate 10,156 of NZ_JAQKGN010000007.1, read as the reverse complement.
CCATAAATTCATTGTATTGATCCTGAGGCAGAGCAGAGATGTTCATGGGCTTAGCATTCGATAAATCGAACATGTACAAGCTGACCAGTTTTCCCTGAAGCTTGAGAGTGACCATCGAAACGCTAGAAGAATTGTCTCCGCCGGCCACCGACTTGCTTCTACTTTCTTGTTGTGACGCCATATATGTATTGGCGGTGCTGTTATCAGATTTTTCAGCCCTACCGTAGCGACCGGTGGAGCTATAATATGCTGTCGATCCAATCGTGGTCATGGCAAATCTCCTACATCTGCGGGCAAAATCTGCCAGATGAGGCTTGCGCCAACCTATCCGTGCTCAATTTAATAAATACAACTTTTTTTAGTAAAATAAGATAATCGTGAGTATGAGACGTCTTCGTATTCTGCGTTCAGCTTTGACTGTACAGACGTGATCCGACAGCCCTCACACCGTTCGCCCACACCACACGCTCTAACTAATTTGGATATTGCCTTACCAACGAACCTTCATCATAACTTCGCAAGCAGCAGCACAGTATGCGCAAGAACTCACCATTCTATAGTTGAGCCATCATAGGCAAAAAATTGACCTGTCTGGCTCTGGCCGAGACCGTCTATCGTTTCCAATAGGCGCACAGCCGATTGATCCGGGGTGAGCCGGTCTCTGCCCTTCGAAAACGGCTGGGAAAGGTCCGTATCGACTGTTCCGGGATGCAGCGCGACGATGATGGCTTGGCGGTTGGTGCGGGCAATTTCTATCGCTGCCGTTCGAATGATCTGATTTTGAGCGGCCTTCGCGGCGCGATAGGAAATCCAACCGCCCAGCCGGTTATCGCCAATCGAGCCAACACGCGCCGACAGCGAGGCACAGACGCTTCGCCTTTCCCGTTGCAAAAGCGGCGTGAAATATTTCAGCAGCAGTGCAGGCCCTATGGCATTGACCGCAAATTGCTTCGCCATGTGACCGGCGTCGATCGCCCGTATCGACTTTTCCGGACCGGCACCATCGATCACCAAAGCACCCGTTGCGTTGAAGATCAGATCGAATGAACCGCGCTGGTCTTCCAGACGGGCAGCGGCTTCACGGACCGTCGTCTCGTCGGTGATGTCGAGACCGTCGCGGCTGCGAGACAGAGGCAGGGCAAGCGCACAGCGAGGATCGGCCTTGAGGCGCGCAAGCAGTGCCGCGCCAATACCGCCGGACGCACCGATGACGATGGCTCTATAGCCGCTTTCAAACGAGGCTATCATGAACGCGCTCCGTCAGCGTTTATCTCTGGGCGGGAAATTCGAGCTTTTTGACATCGTAACCCAGCTCGCGCACTTTCATCATCATCCTCTCGAGCTTCGCCTTGGAGGGAACGTTGCGAGCATAAACCCAGACATCGTCTGTGGATGGATTGGCGCTGATGAACCAGGACTTGTCAGGTGATTTATAGAGCACCCAGTAATTGAACGTGATCAGGAGTGGGTAACGGACCCTCATCTTCGCCTTGGTAGACGCGAAGTCCAAGATCTTTCCAACACCGTTGATGGTTTTCAACTTGCCCCGCGGCGTGCCTTCGCGGCAGCCATCTTCGACCAGCACTTCATCGGCCGACTTCCCCTGCCGGTAGCTGGAATAGCCGGCGACGCATCCGTCCGTCAGAAGCATCGGCATGCGACCGATTTCCAGCCATGTGCCCCGATAGTGACCGGCATCAACGGCAACAGGCTTGGGGGCAGCAGTAGCGAGCGAGCCCGAGAATAGAAGTAGCGAGACTGTCAGCGCACCCACGACGCGCTTGCGATTTTTCTGCATAAACTCCTCCTGTCGATCAATCGGGTTCAGGTTTCAGTTCGCCGTGACATGCCGGCATATCGAAGCGCGATAAAGGCCATGAGACCGGCAGCGGAGAACGCATTCAGATTGAGAAGCGTTGCAAGATCATCTGCCGACCAGGATTGCAGCCCCGCGCCCAGAAATGTGCGCGAGCAGAAGAAGGCGATAAAGACAAGAATTGCCATCGCATATTGCCAGAGTTTCTCATTCGCACGGAACGAGATGGCCGCCAGCATAATGCATGCCGCAAAGAAAAATTCCGTGCCGGATGCGTGGCCGAATATCGCTGTTTCAAACAGGGTATCAAGCGTTCCCACAAGAGGAAGCGCCAGGCGCGCAGCCAGATGGGATTTCTTTGCCAGAAACGGGATAGCAAGGAAAAACGGCAGCGATAGCAGCGTAACGAGCGATGCCTCAGCAGCACCGGCATCGACGAGATACCAGACATAGAGCGGATAAAACGGCTTATTCAGGATGATGACCCAGACAATGGTCAGTGTCGCCTTCGTCAGGTCATCGGTTACGGCCAGGCCCGTCCGCCTATCGTCTCTTCCAAGTTCCATCAGGCCGTCTTCTCCGTTAGCGCCTAGTTGGCCGCTGGCCTAGATACGAAGAAGAGGCCCTTTTGGTTTCAGTGGCGGGACAAAAGTGCGATGGCGATTCCGGAAATCGACACGCAAAACGGATGTAGCGCTCGTCTATCCCTCATTTTTCGTTTTCTGGCCAAGTGGCGTCCTGCAACACTTAACGTCGCTTGGCGTTAGAGACGACACAAACTACCAGAAGCCACAGGGCTAGAAGGATGACACCGTGAACCTGCCGAAGATCAACCGCCTCGTGTTACAGAACCTGATCGCAGGCCTCAGCGATGGGCTGATATTGCTGGAAACCGAAGGAACGATCGCATGGGCCAACAAGGCAGCACTGGAGATGCACCGCATACAGACCGTGTCGGAGCTTGGCGCCGACGCCGAAAGCTACAGGCGCAATTTCACGCTTCGCTATCGCAACAATCATCTTCTCGACGAAGGTCAGTATCCGCTTGAGCGGCTACTTGCCGGAGAGACATTCGAAGATGTGACAGTGGAGATATCGCCAAGTGACAATGCGGCTGAATGCTGGGTCCATACCTTGCGTGGCCTTATTCTTGAAGATGACGGCGCAAAACCCGATGTGCTTGTATTGATCATTCGCGACGAGACCCCGCGCTTCGAGGCTGAAGCGCGATTCGAGAGCGCCTTTAACGCCAATCCGGCGCCGGGTCTGATCTGCCGGCTGGAAGACGAGCGTTTCATTCGCGTCAATCAGGGTTTTCTGGAAATGACCGGTTTCAACCGCGAGGAGATCATCGGGATCAGCGTTGAGGAACTGGGGTTGTTTTCCGAGTGCGAAACCGGTGAGGATGCGCTGAAGCGTCTGCATGAAGGCCGGGTCATTCGCCATCGCGAGGCGCTCATTCCCATTCCGGGCGGTGACAGGCTGGTGATCGTGGCAGGGGAAACAATCGCGGTTGCCGAAGAGCCCTGCATGCTGTTCACCTTCGCGGATCTCGACGGGCGCCGGAAGGCACAGAACGCGCTTCGCCAGAGCGAAGAAAGATTCTTCAAGTCCTTCCGTCTGTCGCCCGCGCCGGCGGCAATTTCCAGGCTGAGCGACTTCGTGCTGACGGAGGTCAATGATGCCTTTCTGACGCTTTGCGGTCACATGGAAGCCGAGGTGATCGGCAAAACCGCAAGCGAGTTGCGATTGTGGGACGATGTGGCAGCACGACGCGAAATCGAGAAACGGCTGAAGGACAATATTCCTATCCGAAATGAAAATCTGCGTATGAACCTCGCTGATGGCGGCTTAGCTGAGTGCATCGTTTCGGCAGAACGCGCAGAGATCAATGACCAGCTTTGCGTCATCTGGGCGATACAGGACGTTACGGAACGGCGAAGATCCGAAAACGAGCTGATCGAAGCCATCGAAAGTGTCATGGCCGACACCTCCTGGTTCAGCCGTACCGTTGTTGAGCGGCTCGCGGGGCTGCGGCAAAATTCGCGCGGCGCCACATCGACCGCATCGCTGAAGGATCTCACGGATCGAGAGGAGCAGATACTATCGCTAATCTGTGACGGTTGCAGCGACAAGGAAATGAGCGATCGGCTGAACCTCTCCAAACACACGATCCGCAACCATATAGCGTCTCTTTACGGCAAGATCGGTGTCAACCGCCGAACCGCGGCGGTAATCTGGGCGCGGGAGCGTGGATTTGTCGGCAGTAAAAAAAATAGCGGCTGAACCCGCAAATTAGGTCAGTTTGTACCAGTCGAACTAGTAGCTATTGCTCTGCCAGCGGCGATTTTGCCGGCCTATCTTTCCATCATGCCGTTACCAACAGCGGCACCCTCAAAACGATGGAAGGAACTCGTCATGGACAACAACCGTATCGAAGGTATCGCCCGTCAGGCAAAGGGCAGCATCAAGGAAGCGGCTGGAAAGATCACCGGCAACGACAAGCTTCAGGCGGAAGGCAAAGCCGAAAAACTGGCGGGCCAGGCGCAGGAGAAGCTCGGCCAGACCAAGGACGCCGTCAAAAAGGCATTCAAGTGAACCGCTGATGTTCAAGGTAGGAGGTTTCACCATGATGCTTGCTTGTGAACTGACCCCGGCCACAAACTGCCTCCCCCAGGACGTCAGCCTGTGTGCCGCCTTGCAAGCCGTGCTCGCCTATGCCGATGGACAGGAAGACAGCTCGATCTCCGTCACATCCGTCGAGGGCAGGATCGTGCTCTCGGGCGAAGTGGAAACACTCTCTGCCTTCGAACGGGCGGTCATCATCGCAGAATGTTTCGCATCGCGGCCGATCATCGCCGATCTGGCGATCCGGCAGCGCCCCCATACCTATCTGGATGCCTCTGCCCCACGCATCCAACTTGTAGAGAATAACAGGAGTGACAAACAATGAAGAAACTCGTTCTTGCAACTGCAATTGCAACTCTGGCCATCGCCCCACTCGCTTCCGCCGAAACGAAGCACAGCGGCAAGCGTGCAACAGAAACCGCGCAGAAGGAACGCGTCGGCACCCTGTCCTGTGAAATCGCCGGTGGCGTCGGCCTCGTCGTCGGCTCCAGCAAGGCGGTGAGCTGCGAGTTCCGTCAGCGCACCGGCAAGACGGAACGCTACACCGGCACAATCGGCAAGCTTGGCCTCGACATCGGTGTGACCGGCAAGACCTATATGAGCTGGATCGTGCTCAATACGGCGGCAAGCCGCGTTGGCGACGGCGCGCTGAGCGGTGATTATGTTGGCGCATCTGCCGGCGCCTCGGTCGGTGTGGGCGTGGGCGCCAACGCGCTGATCGGCGGTAACGCAAAGAACTTCGCGCTGCAGCCGATCAGTGCCGAAGTTGGTACCGGCGTGAACTTGGCTGCTGGCGTGTCCCACCTCCAGCTGAAGCGAGCGGGTTAATCCGTTCGTCTCCGCGGTCGCACGGGGTCGTCAACGGCAAGCGCGTCGCGTTCATCGCGGCGCGCTTTTTTAGAAGCGTGTGGCAGCCTGGAAAAATGCTTTTTGCCTCGGCCGTTCAAACCCTCCGTCGGGCTTTGAGGAATAACCCTCGGAGCGCGTGCCGCCTGCGAATAGATCGCCTCGCCCTCAACCACCATAAAAGTTTCTTCAAGTTCGCGGCCGGGGTAGTTGTAGGTGCCGGGCTCCGTCTTCCAGACGGCGACGATCGTACCGTTTTCGATGTCGTCCTGTCATATCGGACGGCGGCCGGAACCTCCAAAACCAATTTCCTGCCGCTCCAGAAGAATGACGTCAACGCCTGCCCTGGCCAGTTCGAGCGCGGTGGTCAGCCCGGTATAACCGGCACCGACAATGCAAATATCTGCCTGGATAAGACCTGAGAGTGGTTCCGTAACCGGTGCGGAAGCGCCCGTCGCATACCAGAGCGTGGCGCCAAAGGGCGAGAAAGAAGACATCAGCCCGCACTCTCAATTCAAATCGCTGAGGGCATCGAGCGCGTCGCGAAGTCCGTCGCCAATGAAGTTGGAACTCGTGACGTCGAGCGTGATGGCGACACCGGGTACTCTGGCGAGCCAGAGCGCCCTGTCGAGATATTGCTCGGCACCGTTCAACATGTTGCCCCAGCTTGGCAGCGGCAGCTGAATGCCGTAACCCAGAAAACTGATGTAGGCCTCAAGAAGAATGGCGCGCGCCACCGTCAACGTCGCCGCGACGATGGTGGGCCTGGCAGCATTTGGCAGTAGTTCCCGAAACAAGATCCAACCATTGAGCAGACCAAGCATGTGGGCTGCCATCACGACGTCTCGCTCACGCACGGAACGGACCTCTGCCTCGACCAAGCTTGCAATCTCCATCCAGGACTTATGCCTGAAGCCGGCCCGTCCGATCGTAACCGTCCGCTGCCTGCGCGCCTATTTTGCCTTTTCCAGATGACCACCAAAGGCATTGCGCATTGCCGAGAGCACTTTACCGGCAAATTCGGCCTCACCACGTGACGAGAAGCGCTCGAACAGCGCCGATGCCAGCACGGGAGCCGGTACGCCCGTTTCGACAGCCGCCTGCAGCGTCCAGCGCCCCTCGCCGGAGTCCGAAACCCGGCCACCATACTGGTCTAGATCAGGGTCCTGCTTCAGGGCCTCGGCCGTCAGATCGAGCAGCCATGAGCCGATGACAGACCCGTGCCGCCAGACCTCCGTCACGGCAGGAAGATCGATATCGAACTGGTAATATTCCGGATGGGCGAGAGGGGCCGTTTCCGCATCCGCCGCGCGGTTCTGCATACCGGCATTGGCAGCCTTCAATATGTTCAGACCTTCGGCGTAGGCCGCCATGACACCGTACTCGATGCCATTATGAACCATCTTGACAAAATGTCCCGCCCCTGACGGTCCGCAATGCAGATATCCCATCGGCGCCGTGCCGGTAACGGGATCGGCTACAATGCCCTGGCCAGCTCCGGGGGCGAGCGACGCAAAAATCGGATCGAGCCGTTGCACGGCAGCCACCGGGCCGCCAATCATCAACGAAAAGCCGCGCTCCAGCCCCCAGACGCCGCCGGACGTGCCAGTATCGATGAAATCGACACCATGGGTGGCAAACTCCGCCGCCAGATCAATAGCATCACGATAAAACGAATTGCCGCCATCGATGATTGTATCGCCCGCAGAAAGTTTCACTGCAAAGTCACGGGCGATTTTCGGCGTAATCGCAGCGGGAAGCATCAGCCAGACTGCACGCGGCGGTGAAAGCTTCGCAACGAGATCGTCCGGCGAGGTGGCACCGGTCGCACCTTGCCTCACCAGCGCAGCGACATTTTCGGGATTGACATCGAAAACCACGCAATCATGACCATGTTTCAAAAGGCGGCGCACCATATTTGCGCCCATCCGTCCAAGCCCAACCATTCCGATCTGCATGCTGAAACTCCTTCTTTCCTATGCGCTATGGGCGCTTCATTCACCGAGACGAACGGTAAAAGCCCCGTTTTACCAAACTCCCGCGTTCACCCAAAAGCAGGTGAAGACGATCTGGCTGCACGCTATGTCCTGCATGGGCCAGTCAAAAGTACGAGCGCAGAATGCAGTACCACGACGCATCATCATGCGGCGCATGTCCACATCGGATGCGGCCTTACCGGTAAGCTAGGTACTGGCGAAATGGCGCACAACTAAAGATTTGGTAATTTAATCCACACAGCACGTTGGACATTTTGGACTGCGGGACTAAGACGTAGCCATAGGGGATCAGACAGACCTGGCGAAATGATTGGTCAAACCCACAAATTGGACCCGCCGCACCCGATCGTGATACCGTGCGGCAAGATTTGGCATCACCATGCGACTTGGCACCATCACAAACCTGGCTTATGCCGTAACGCTGATACTGACGACAGTATCAGCCACCACATTCATTTTGTCGGCAAGAAGCGCCTCCCAAGAGCGCGCGGCAATCGAGTCTCATCTCGAATTAAACGATCTTGCCGAGGAATTGGTGATCATCGCGGACGAGCGCGCCGAGGAGGCGCGTCTTTACGTTATGCGAGGCGACGAGCAACATCTGGCAAAGTTCTATGTCGGCGAAGATCAGGAAAATCACCTCGAAGAAGCCGTGGATAAACTGTCTGCGCGCGGTGCCTTGCCGCAGGAAGAAGGATTGTTTCAGGATATACGCAAGAGCGCTGACACTCTGGACGCGATGGAACGAGAGGCCATCGCTTCTTATCGCTCCGGGCGCCAGAACGAAGCGCAACAGGTCCTGTTCGGTGACGAGTATTATCAACTGCATACAAGTCTGCTGAATACCGTTGCAAATGTGAGAGAGACGGTTGCGGCACGCACGCAGGCAACAGTTGATCAGGCCAAAAGCCGAAGTGATTTCTACGGGTCTATCGCCAAGGTGATGCTTGCCCTGACCGCACTGATGTTTTTGGCCGTATTGTACTTTGTCCTCAGCAGACGGGTTGCCGCGCCCCTTATCAGAATGAGTAATGTCGTCATGCGCCTTGCCCGGCAGGACTACAGTATAGAGGTACCAGACGAAGGGCGACGTGACGAAATTGGAGAAATGAACCAAGCCATTCGCATCTTCCGCAGCAACGGGCTGGAACGGGAACGGCTTGATGCAGAGCACCGCAGGAACCAACGCATCAAGGACCTAATCCTGCAAATGATGCATCGAATTCAGGCGTGCCAGAATCAGGATGAATTGTCCGACGTCGTTGCGAAATTCATGCCGCAGATTTTTCCCGCTATCGCGGGCCGGCTGCTTGTGCTCAAGGAAAACAGTACACTTCTCCAATCGACCGGAAAATGGTCCGACCCTTCGTTTTCCGTGTCTGATTTTTTGATCGATGATTGCTGGGCTCTGCGTCGCGGACGTCCCCACACCAACAATCCCGACGGGGACGACGTCGTCTGCCATCACCTCCAGGGAATGTTCGGAACCGGTCTCTGTATACCGCTGACCGCCTTGGGGGACACCGTCGGCCTGTTGTACCTCGAAATTCCCGCAAGAAATGAAGCGCTGGAGACAGAGCGACTTTATCTGGAACTCCTCGCCGAGAATATTGGTCTTGCCGTCGCAAACCTCCAACTGCGGCAGCGGCTGGTTGGCATGGCCAGACACGATGCCTTGACCGGTCTCCTGAACCGTCGGTCTCTTGATGAGGCGCTGAACAAGCATATTGAGAAGCCAGACGATTCACTGGCCTGTCTCATGCTGGATATCGACCATTTCAAGCGCTTCAACGACCGCTTTGGCCACGATGCCGGTGACGCGGTGATGCAATATGTTGCCCAGGTCCTTTCCGAAGCCGTCGGCGAACTGGGTGAACTATTCCGTTTCGGCGGCGAGGAATTCACTGTGTTGATGGCGGCTGCGGGTATTGAAGATGCCATCAAGGTTGCGGAGAGACTCCGGCATGCGGTTGAACGCGCGCCGTTCAACTATCGTGGTCGCCTGCTTGACCCGGTTACCGTATCTGTCGGTATTGCAACCGCACCGGCGGGAGGGACAGTGAGTAGCGTGCTGGAACGAGCAGACGCCGCACTCTTGAACGCCAAACAGAACGGTCGCAACAAATGGGTATCGTCCGACGCGATGTGAGCGAGGGGCTTGGCACCCCCAGTCCGTCAATAAACCGCCTCACGCCATGGGCATCGACCGCTCCTGCCAGCACCCGTTAGAAATCAAAATTGCACGCCTGTCCGACCGACGGCAGGCCATGATCTGGAAGGCTAAATGCCAAGGACAGCGAAAACGTGTCGTTCGCTCGTCTGGGCCGTGCCGTATGATGGCTTAACCACCGTAACAGGCTCCGTGAACCGAGAAAATCGAGATCAACGGCAATTACCATGAGGCCCGTATCCACTTGCGGGCCGAACGCCTCCATAATCCCGGCAACATTATCTGGAATGTCGCTCTATCAATTTACCGGCGTGATGCACGGCAGTCGCCTCAACCACATGGCCCGCATTCGCTTGAGAGTCAGACGATGAACCGGAGACAAGCGGGCCACGCACATTCACATCCGAACATTGTGCAACGCACAAAATACGGAGGAATAGGCATGAAATTCGGATTTTTAGATACATATCATCCGAAAAAATTCGTCTAAAACTCTCTCAACTCAAGGAGAGAGACCATGACGGACACGACATCAGATTTTGATGGGTCAACAATTGCCCTGGAGGCCACAAAAGAACCCGCATGGACAGCTGCGACCTGGTTCGCGGTTCTTTCGATGGCGGCCACCAGTTTTGCGCTGGTTTCGGCCGAGTTCCTGCCAGCGGGATTGTTGACGCCCATGGCGCGCGATCTCGGCAT